>NZ_SCND01000256.1:0-9036 GCF_005503585.1 Pseudomonas sp. 2VD | reverse complement strand
GGTGCAGGACGAAGGGTGCGCCGCGCGCGGCAAGCCCGTATTCCACCAGGTAGGCGGCGACCGGACCGGCAGCGCTGCCGGTAGCCACGTCTTCCACCAGCCCCAGGCTGTCCCAGGTGCGGCCCTCGCGCCCGTCGACGTCGAGCAGATAGACAAACGCCGCGCCGAGTTTATCCAGGGCTTCTTGCAAATCGTTGACCTGACGGGCTCGACCCAGCGCCTCGGCGGTCACCGGCAGGAGCAGGTAGGGCAGGCCGGTGCTCACCACCCGCGGTGGATGCCCGGACAGGTCGTTGGCCGATAGCGAGAAGGCTTCGGCGAACCAGCGGCAGGTCCCGGCGTCCGGGGTGGCGCCGAATTCGGCGCGGCCCTGGTCCATCTCGGCGTAGAAACCGCTGCCCGCCCGCACGCTGCGCAGGGCCACCGACTTGCTGGCCAGGTGCAGCGTCCAGTGCTGTTCGTTGTCGCCGCCGCGCAGGTGATGGAGCAGGGCGGCGGCGCCGAGCAGCGGGTGGCCGGCGAACGGCAGTTCTTCCTCCAGGGTGAAGATCCGTGCGCCGAAGGCCCGTGGGTCGTCGCCCGGCAGCAGGAAGATCGATTCGAACTGGCGCAGTTCGCGGGTCCAGGCCTGCATGGCGGCGTCATCGAGGGTGCTGGCGTCGTCGAATACGGCCAGGCCGTTGCCGGTGAGCGGACGCTCGGCGAACACATCGAGTTGCCAGTAGCGTCGGGACATGGGCCTTTTCCTGTGAAATGGAATGAAAAACGCGAGGGGGGACTCGACAAGCAGCCTATCGGCCTTTATGTTCGCCGACAAGAAAGCGCCTGGCTGGCGCTTTCCAGGCCGCCGCAGCGGCCGGCGTCGCTCGGACGGTTCCGGGCGCTTACGTTACTCCGAGGACAGCATGGCTGAATCACGCCCTGCGCGCCGTTTCGCGCGCATCGACCGCCTTCCCCCCTACGTTTTCAATATCACCGCCGAACTGAAGATGGCCGCTCGTCGCCGTGGCGAGGACATCATCGACCTGAGCATGGGCAATCCCGACGGGCCGACCCCGCCGCATATCGTCGAGAAGCTCTGCACCGTCGCCCAGCGCGAAGACACCCATGGCTACTCCACCTCGCGCGGCATCCCGCGCCTGCGCCGGGCCATCTCGCACTGGTACCGCGACCGCTACGACGTGCAGATCGACCCGGAAAGCGAAGCCATCGTCACCATCGGCTCCAAGGAAGGCCTCGCGCACCTGATGCTGGCGACCCTCGACCATGGCGACACCATCCTCGTGCCCAACCCGAGCTATCCGATCCACATCTACGGTGCGGTGATCGCCGGCGCCCAGGTGCGCTCGGTGCCGCTGGTGCCGGGCATCGATTTCTTCAACGAGCTGGAACGGGCGATCCGCGAATCGATTCCCAAGCCACGCATGATGATTCTCGGCTTCCCCTCCAACCCTACCGCGCAGTGCGTCGAGCTGGACTTCTTCGAGCGCGTGGTGGCGCTGGCCAAGCAGTACGACGTGATGGTCGTGCACGACCTGGCCTATGCCGACATCGTCTACGACGGCTGGAAAGCGCCGTCGATCATGCAGGTGCCGGGTGCCAAGGACATCGCCGTGGAGTTCTTCACCCTGTCGAAGAGCTACAACATGGCCGGCTGGCGGATCGGCTTCATGGTCGGCAATCCCGAGCTGGTCTCGGCCCTGGCGCGGATCAAGAGCTACCACGACTACGGCACCTTCACGCCCCTGCAGGTGGCGGCCATCGCCGCTCTGGAAGGCGACCAGCAGTGCGTCCGCGATATCGCCCGGCAGTACCAGCAGCGCCGCGACGTCCTGGTGAAGGGACTGCGCGAGGCCGGCTGGATGGTGGAGAACCCGAAGGCCTCGATGTACGTCTGGGCGAAGATCCCCGAGCCCTACGCGCATCTGGGCTCGCTGGAGTTCGCCAAGAAGCTGTTGCAGGACGCCAAGGTCTCGGTGTCGCCGGGGATCGGCTTCGGCGACTACGGCGACGATCATGTGCGTTTCGCCCTGATCGAGAACCGCGACCGCCTGCGCCAGGCGGTGCGCGGGATCAAGTCGATGTTCCGCGCCGACGGGCTGCTGTCGCCGCAGAAGAAGGTCGATAGCCTGGCGGAGTGATCCTCACGCCCTGCTACAAGGAAAAACGCCGTTTCCCCTGGGGGAAACGGCGTTTTCGTTAGCGTCCCGGGTACTCCGCCAGTACCGAGGCCTGGCCGCTCCTGGTCAGGCCGACGACCTGGTAGGCGTCCTGGCGGTCGCCCATTTCCATGCCCGGCGAGCCGACCGGCATGCCCGGTACGGCGGCGCCGACCAGGTCGGCACGTTCGCGCAGCTTGAGGATGTCGGCTGCCGGCACGTGGCCTTCGACGAACTTGCCGTCGATCACTCCGGTATGACAGGAGCCCATGCTGTAGGGCACGCCGAGGCGGCTCTTGACTGCGCTCATGTCTGCTTCCACATGGTCGGTGACCTTGAAACCGTTGGCTTCGAGGTGCTTGATCCAGTCCTTGCAGCAGCCGCAGTTGGCGTCGCGGTGGACGTCGATGGCCAGCGGTTCGGCGGCCTGGACGAGGGAACCGTGGAGCAGGGTGGCGGCCAGGACGGCCAGGGGTGCGAAGCGGCGCATGGGATTCTCCTTGCTGCGAGCGAATGCCGGGAGCATACCGCTGGCACCCGCCGCCACCCAGCCGGTGAGCTGTATCCACTTGTGACGAAGCGATGCGCTGCCCGCCGCGCCGGGTTGCCGTTGGGCAGGGACGGATTGTCGCAGCGAACTCGTCGGCGCGGTTTGGGTCTGCTGTCCTTAGGGTTGCCGGGGCGTTCGCCGCCGGTGTCGAACTGACCGCTGGGGGCAACAGGCCCGAGGAGAAAGGGGATGCTCTTCGCCCGTTTGGTTTTGCTGGTTCAGGCGCTGGTATGGGGCGCGCTGGGAGTGCTGTACTGGGTGCGTCCCTACGAGATGGCCAATCTCAGTGGCATGCTGCTGATGGAGCCTTCGGCGGTCAGCGATGCGCGGGTGTTCTATGGCGGCCATCAGTTCGCCCTGGCGTTGTTCCTGCTGTTCGCCCTGCGCCGGGCTTCGCTGGTGCAGCCGGCGTTGATCCTGGTAGTGCTGCTGCAATCGATCCTGACTCTGTCGCGGCTATTGATTGCCTGGATCGAGGGCGGGATGGAGGCCGACGGCAACCTGTTCGGCCTGCTGTTCCGCGGCGCAATGGCTGCCCTGGGGATCGCCGCCCTGTGGTGGCTGCAACGGCGGCCGCCCCGGCTGTTGGCACCCGGCGAGAGCGCCGAGCGTCGCGAGGACGACTTCGACGGCCTGTGACATTCAAGGTTGACTGCGACTCGGGAAGTCCTTCAGCAACTGCGCGACGCCGCGGTCGAACGCTTCCTGGGTCAGCGCCGGATCGTGCAGTTGGCGGCTCAGCACGCTTTCCAGAAGGACCCTGCCGTTGCTTTCATCAAGGATGCGCAGCGCCAGCCTGGCCTCGGTGTCTTCGGTCAGTTGGGTCTGGGTGAAGACGCCATCCTGGGTGATCACCGGGCGCATTTCCAGGCCCGGCTGGCGTTGCAGGCCGAGGGCGTAGATCACCCGCAGGTCGCCGTGTTCCGCCTGGTAGCGATAGCCCTTGGCCTCCAGGGCGCGGCGCACGGCCGTATCGAAACGCTCCTCGAAGTCGATGCGGTGCCCCTCGGCGCGTACCGCCTGGACGAAGAAAGTCCGGTAATCCGCCGCTGTTACGCCAGGGGCGAGCCGTACGGGGCCCGGTTCATTGCGGCAGGCATAGAGCAGCAGGCCGAACAGGAGCAGCAGGACGAAGCGCAGGCTGAATCGGCGCATGGCGCGTTCCTTCCTCTTTTTTATCTTTGTGCCGCAAGCCTAGCCGTTGCCTCGCGGCTTGCCGCCCATCCCCCGTTGGGTCAGTCGTCCAGCTCCACCCAGAGGCCTTCGGCGTCTTCCCGGCAGGGCAGGGCGCGCAAGCGCTCGCCAGCGCAGGGGCCGGCGACGCACTCGCCGGACTCGATGAGGAACAGCGCGCCGTGGCTGGCGCAACGGATCAGGCTGGCGCTGTCGTCGAGGAAGGCATCGGGCTGCCACTCCAACGGGATGCCGCGATGCGGGCAGCGGTTCAGGTAGATGTAGGCGCGGCCGTCGCGACGCACCGCGAACAGCCGCCGCTCATCGACGAGGAAGCCGCGGCTGTTGCCTTCGGCGAGATGGGAAGAGGGACACAGGTGGATCATGGGCGCTCCGTTTGCCGGGATCATTATCCCTGATCCGGAGGACGGCTTTCACCTGTGGCATGGAAAGCGCCCGGCATGGCCAGGCGCTGGGTATGGGGGCACTTCCGTGTGCGAAGGGGTAACGGGTCAGATGTCCCAGACCAGGTTGACCGCGAAATTGCGGCCTGGCTGGGACAGTCGGTCGATGTTGGCCGGGGCCAGCGCCGAAGCCTCGCCGACGCTGTCGTAGCCGCGCACGTCATCCCACAGCCAGTATTTCTTGTCGGTCAGGTTGTAGAGACCGGCGTTGAGGGTCAGGTCCTTGCTCAGCCTGTAGTAGGCGCTGAGGTCGAGGACGCCGAAGCCCGGGGTCTTGAACTGGCTGGCGGTGCCATCCGGGGTGTGGAAGGTGCTGTCGTCGACGCGATCCTTGCGTTTGACCAGGGTCCAGCTGAGCAGCCCGCCGTAGTTGCCGTCTGCTTCGTCGTAGCCCAGGCCGAACACTCCGGTGAGTGGGTTGACGCTGTTGATCGGCTCGCCGTTGTCCTTGTTGCGACCGTAGGCGTAGGCCACGCTGCCCTGGGTGTAGAGTCCCTGCGGCGCGCCGAAGGCGCCCAGCTCCAGGCGGCCCTTGAGCTCGACGCCCTTGATCACCGCACGCTCGATGTTGTTGGACTGGAAGGTCTGGCCGTTGCCGCCGGTGCTATCGGTATTCAGGGCGTCTTCGTCGATGAAGTCGCGATATTTGTTGTAGAACACCGCCACGCCGAAGCTGCCTTCGTCGAACTTGCCGCGCAGCCCGGTCTCGAAGCTCTGGCTCTTTTCCGGCTTGAGGTTGGGGTTAGGCTCGATGTGGTAGCCCGCCTGCAGGTTCTCGAATCGACCGTACAGCGCCTTGGCGGTGGGCGTGCGGAAGCCCTGGGCGTATTGGCCGTACCAGGTGTAGTGCTGGGCGAAGTCGTAGGTCACGCCGAACTTGGGCGAAACCCGGTGCCATTTCTTGTCCGACTCGTCGACCGCGGTGTTCTGGCTCTGCTTCATGGTGCGCAGGAACTCGTCGGTGATGTGCGGCTCCATGCGCGTGTAGTCGTAACGCAGGCCGGGAGTGAAGGTCCAGTCGTTCCAGCTGATGCTGTCCTGGGCGAACAGGGCGTAGGTCTTCACCGTCGGATCGGGAAAGTCGCTGCTGCGCTCCAGGGCATCGCGCGGACTGTCCGCGCCGGTGTTCAGGTTGGTGCCGGTGCCGCTGCGCATGCCGGTGACCTTCTGGTGCTTGAGATTGATCCCGTAGCTCAGCAGGTGCTCGGTCTCGCCGATGGCGAAGCTCTTGTCCAACTGGCTGTCGAAGACCCACAGGCGTTCCTTGTAGGTAGTGTCGCGGGTGCGCAGGACCTTGCGGGTGATCGGGTAGTAGAACTCGCGGGTCGCCTGGTCGGTCTTCGCCAACTGGTAGTTCAGGCTCCACTGGATGCGATCGGCGACCGGGCTGTCGAGCAGGAAATGGTGCTCCAGGCCGTAGCGCTCGCGAGTCAGGGTGTCGTTGCCCTTGCGCCACTGGTACATGCCGCCCGGCAGCATGCTCGGCGGGATGGCTGGCTTGCCCTTGTCGTACGGGCCGCCATAGGCGCTCTTCTGGTCGGTATCGACGTCGCTCTTGTACTTCTCGAAGACCAGCCCGAAGCGGCTACCCTCGGCGTAGTTCCAGCCCAGCTTGCCGAGCAGGCTGTAGCTGTCGGCGTCTTCCGGGTTGGCTTCGCTGCGCGAGAGCCCGGTGCCGCCGTGGCCGCCGTTGGATTCGGTCTCGTGGCCCTGGCGGTAGCCATAATGCAGCAGGCCGTCGAAGTCGTCGGCGCGGCCGGCGACGGTGGCCGAGGTCAGCCAGGAGTGGCTGGCCGACTCGTAGCCGGCCTTCAGCCGGGCGCCGACGTCCTTGCCGTCCTTGATGATGTCCGACGGGTCGAGGGTGAAGTAGCTCACCGCGCCGCCGATGGCGTTGCTGCCGTACAGCGCCGAGGCCGGGCCGCGAAGGATTTCCACGCGCTTTACGATGTCCGGATCGACGTAGTTGCGGTGGGTCTGCGCGTAGGGGCCGCTGAAGAAGTCGTTGGGCAGTTCGACCCCGTCGATCTGCGTAAGGATGCGGTTCCCGTCGATGCCGCGGATGTTGTAGCCGGTGATCCCGGCACGCTGGCCGGCGCCGCCGACCGAGACTCCCGGTTCGTAGCGCACCAGTTCCTTGATGTTGTTGACGTTCTGCCGGTCCAGTTGTTCGCGGGTCTGCACGCTGACGGTGCTCGGCACCGAATCCACTGCCTGCTCGGTACGGGTGGCGGTGATGGTGGTCGGGGTCAGCGGGACGGCGTTCCCCGCCAGAGCCAGGGAAGGGCTGAGCAACAGCAGGGCCAGGCAGGGGCGCAGGGCGAAGGGTGGGGAGAGCGGCATGTGGGACTCCTTGGGTCGGGCCGGTGGCGAATAGCCAGGGGGACGTCGGGCGCACAAGGTACTGCCAGAAAAACGCTAATGCAAATAATTATCAAATGGATTCATATATGCGTTTTGTGGCAAAGTTCACCTGTTTTTGCGCGTAGCGCGACCGAACCGGATATGCCCGAGGAACCGTCGATGAGCAGCACTCCCAGCCTTTCCCATTCCCCTGCCGAGCTTTACCGCGCCTGGCAGGACCTGCGCGCCGAGCGACCGCAGCTACGCGCACGCGACGCCGCCGCGCTGTTGCAGGTCAGCGAAGGCGAGCTGGTCGCCAGCCGGGTCGGCATCGATGCCGTGCGCCTGCGGCCGGACTGGGCCGCCTTGCTGCCGGCGCTCGGCGAACTGGGGCCGATCATGGCGCTGACCCGCAACGAGCATTGCGTCCACGAACGCAAGGGGCCGTATCGCGAAGTGACGGTCTCTGCCAATGGGCAGATGGGCCTGGTGGTCTCGCCGGATATCGACCTGCGCCTGTTCCTGGGGGGGTGGAACGCTGTCTTCGCCATTGCCGAGGAGACAGCGCGGGGTACCCAGCGCAGCATCCAGGTGTTCGACCAGCAGGGCGTGGCGGTGCACAAGGTGTTCCTTACCGAGGCCAGCGACGTCCGCGCCTGGGAACCGCTGGTCGAGCGCCTGCGGGCTGCCGAGCAGGATGCCGTGCTGGCCCTGCGCGAACCCCGCGCGCCGGCTGCTTCGCTCGTCGATGCGCAGATCGATGCCGCCGCCTTGCGCGAAGGCTGGGCCGCGTTGAAGGACACCCATCATTTCCACGCCCTGCTGAAGAAGCATGGCGCGCAGCGCACCCAGGCGCTGCGCCTGGCTGGCGGCGAATGGGCCGAGCGCCTGGACAATGGCGACCTGGCGAAACTCTTCGAAGCGGCGGCCGAAAGCGGGTTGCCGATCATGGTGTTCGTCGGCAACGCCCACTGCATCCAGATCCATACCGGGCCTGTGTGCAACCTGAAGTGGCTGGACGACTGGTTCAACGTGCTCGATCCGGAATTCAACCTGCACCTGAAGACCACCGGCATCGCCGAGCTTTGGCGGGTGCGCAAGCCGAGCACCGATGGCATCGTAACCAGTTGGGAGGCCTTCGACGCCGACGGCGAACTGATCGTGCAACTGTTCGGCGCGCGCAAGCCCGGCGAGCCCGAGCGCGACGACTGGCGCGAACTGGCCGAATCCTTCAAGGCGCTCTGAGGAGAGATCATGCGTATCGATCGACTATTCAACGGGTTGGCGCTGGGCATCCTGCTCGGCACCGGCATGGCCCAGGCCGCCGAGCTGCCGCAACGCTGGGTGAGCGCGGGCGGCTCGCTGAGCGAATGGGTAGTGGCGCTGGGCGGCGAGAGCAAGCTGGTCGGGGTGGACACCACCAGCCAGCATCCGCAGACGCTGAAACAGCTGCCGAGCGTCGGCTACCAGCGCCAACTGGCTGCCGAGGGCGTGCTGGCGTTGCGTCCGGATATCCTCATCGGCACCGAGGAAATGGGGCCTCCGCCGGTACTCAAGCAGCTCGAAGGCGCCGGCGTGCGGGTCGAGACCCTCTCCGCCAAGCCGGATCTGGAGGCACTGGAAAGCAACCTGAAGAAGCTCGGCGACTGGCTCGGCGTGCCCCAGCGCGCCGAGGCCGCCGAACTTGACTATCGCCAGCGGCTGCGGCGCCAGGCGGACTGGATCGTGGCCGCGCAGAAGAGCCAGCCGGCCCCGGGCGTCCTGCTGGTGATCGGCAATGCCGGCGGTCAGTTGCTGGTAGCCGGGCGCAATACCGGCGGCGATTGGGTCCTGAACCGAGCCGGAGCACGCAACCTGGCTACCCATGAGGGTTACAAGCCGATCTCGGTGGAAGCCCTGGCAGCGCTCGATCCGGTCGCGGTGGTGATCGCCGACCGCAGCCTCGAAGGTGATGCGGCGCGTGCCGCGCTGCTCAAGCAGAACCCCGGGCTCGCCGCGACCCGCGCGGCGCGTGACGGACGTCTGCTGGTGCTGGACCCGACGCTCCTGGTGGGCGGCCTCGGTCCGCGCCTGCCGGATGGCCTGGCGGCTCTCTCCGCAGCCTTTTATCCTTCCGCGAAACCGCTGAGTACGGAAGCCGCCCATTGAAATCGGTTGTTCGTCCCCGCGCACTGTTCGGTGCGCTGGGGATTTCGCTCGTGTTGGTCCTCTGGTTGTCCCTCGCCCTCGGTCCCGTCAGCCTGCCGCTGGGCGATACCCTGCGCGCCGCGCTGCGCCTGGCCGGGCTGCCGCTCGATGGAACGGGCCTGGCCCAGGCGGAAATGATCCCTGTCTCTTCTCCACATCT
>NZ_SCND01000255.1:0-9089 GCF_005503585.1 Pseudomonas sp. 2VD | reverse complement strand
TGCAACGCCTGTTCGATTTCGGCCATGGTGATGATCCCCGCCGACTTCCCCGCCGCGGGATTGACCACCAGCGCCAGGCAGGCGTAGGGCAGGTCCAGCTCGCGGGCCAGTGCTGCCTCGGGCATGCCGGTCATGCCGACGATATCGTTGCCGTCCCGCTCCAACCGGGCGATTTCCGCCACCGTTTCCAGGCGCGGCCCTTGGGTGCAGGCGTAGACCCCATGGCTGCTGTGCGCCAGCCCCAACGCACGCAATGCCTCGATCAGGCGCTGGCGCAACGGCTCGTCATAGGGGTGGCTGAAATCGATATGGGTGACATGCTCGATATCGCCGGCGAAATAGGTGTGCTCGCGTCCCGAGGTGTAGTCGATCAACTGGTGCGGCACGCACAGGTGCCCCGTTCCCATCGCCGCATGGATGCCACCCACCGCGTTCACCGCGATCACCGCCTCGGCACCCGCCTGCTTCAGCGCCCAGAGATTGGCGCGGTAGTTCACCTGGTGCGGCGGGAAGCGGTGCGGATGACCGTGACGCGCCAGGAACAGCACCTCGCGCCCGGCGTAGCGGCCACGCTGGAGCGGCGCGGACGGCGCGCCATACGGCGTTTCGATCGGCAGGGACTCGCTCAGCGTCAGCCCTTCCAGCTGGGTCAGGCCGGTTCCTCCGATAATCGCGTAGACACTCATCGACAGCTCCCTCAATCAATCAGTTGCGCGGCGCGCAACGCGGACAGTGCTTCCAGCCAGCGCGGCTGCTGGCGATAGTCGGTATTCGCGTAGCCCTTGCCGCGCATGCGTTGCAGACGCGACGGCGGGGTCACCTTCAGGCGTTGCAGGGCAGCCAGGGCCAGCTCGGCGGAAGCCCGGTCGTTGCACACCAGACCCATGTCGCAGCCCGCGGCCAGAGCGGCCTCGATGCGGCTGGCGGCGTCGCCGACCACATGGGCGCCGGCCATCGACAGGTCGTCGCTGAAGATCACCCCGTCGAACTTCAGCTCGCCGCGCAGGATCTCCTGCAACCAGCGCCGGGAAAAGCCGGCGGGCTGCGGGTCGACCTGCGGATAGATGACATGGGCCGGCATCAGCGCGTCGAGCTGTCCGGCCAGGCGGGCGAACGGAACCAGGTCGCTGCGCCGGATTTCCTCGAGGCTGCGCGCGTCTTCGGGAATCGCCACATGGGAGTCGGCCTCGGCCCAGCCGTGACCGGGAAAATGCTTGCCGGTGGCGGCCATCCCGGCGGCATGCATGCCGCGAATGAAAGCACCGGCAAGCAGCGCGGCACGCTCCGGGTCGCCCTCGAAGGCGCGGCTACCGACCACGGCGCTGCGCTGGTGATCGAGATCCAGCACCGGCGCGAAACTCAGGTCGAGGCCGACCGCCTGCACCTCGGTCGCCATCAGCCAGCCACAGTGCTCGGCCAGCTCTTCGGCATTGGGGTTGTCGGCGATCGCGCGCATCGCCGGCAGGCGCACGAAGCCCTGGCGCAGGCGCTGCACGCGCCCTCCTTCCTGGTCGACGGCCAGCAACAGGTCGGGACGGATGGCGCGAATGGCCGCACACAGTTCGCGAACCTGGGCAGGATGCTCGATGTTGCGAGCGAAGATGATCAGCCCGCCCACCTCGGGGTGGCGCAGGATTTGGCGGTCCTCGGCGGTCAGCCAGGTGCCGCCGATGTCGAGCATCAGAGAGCCTTGCATGAAGAGTCCTATGGCCTGGAAATCAGCGAAGCCCGCCGTCACGGGCCTCAGACAGCGCACACTGTACTGCACCCGGCAGAAAGACTTAAGTCCCGGGGCGGTACCGCGCGCCTGCCAATGGAGCCGGCCCGGCGCATGGAGTTCCGCCCGGAGCACAGAGAAAGGAGAAAGGAAAACGGCGCCCTCGGGCGCCGTCTGCGATCAGGCCTTGGCGGGCGTCTTGTTCCGCGGGCGCAGTTGCGCCCCGGCCAGCAGCGGATCGTCGATGCCGCTCTCGGCGCGCATGCCGGCGGCGAAGAACGGCACCATCAGGTGCATCACCTGCTCGGTGGAAGTGTTCACGCCGAAATCGGTTTCCGCCATCGCCCGCAGGGCCTTGATCCCCGACATGCTGAAGGCGGCCGCGCCGAGCATGAAGTGCACGCGCCAGAACAGCTCGATGGGCGGCAGCTTCGGCGCCGCCTCGTTGACCAGCAGCATGTAGCGCCGGAAGACCTTGCCGTAGACCTCTTCCAGGTACTTGCGCAGGTGCCCCTGGCTCTGGCTGAAGGCCAGGCCGAGCAAGCGCATGAAGATCGACAGGTCGTTGCCGCTGCGCGGCTTCACCGCCATCGCCTGGGACACCAGCAGGTGCAGGAGGTCCTCCAGGGTGGCGTGCTGGGCCTCGGGCTTGGCCTGGCGACGATCCAGCTCCTTTTCCAGGCTGGCGCAGAATGGCCCGAGGAAGCGCGAGAACACCGCCTGGATCAGCGCCTTCTTCGAACCGAAGTGATAATTCACCGCCGCCAGGTTGACCCCGGCCTTGCTGGTGATCAGACGCAACGAGGTTTCGGCGAAGCCTTTTTCCGCGAACAGCTGTTCCGCCGCATCGAGAATGCGTTCGACGGTTTCCGACTGGGCCATGGTTTCTCCGCCTGACAAACACTTGTTTGAAACATACGTTTCAGCCACATCCCTTGTCAAGCGGCAGATGACGCACCAGTCAGGAAAATTACAGAGAAGTCCCGAAAAACGGAAGCAAGACACTGGCCAACTTCATCGTGACGCAGGACGAAATGTCATGCGGAAAATCATTGCCACGCCTCGCTCACTGTATATAATCCCAGTCACTGGATAAAAACACAGAGCGACGACATGCAGAAGCTGACGCCCCGCCAAGCCGAGATCCTCTCCTTCATCAAGCGCTGCCTGGAAGACCACGGCTTTCCGCCGACCCGGGCGGAAATCGCCCAGGAACTCGGCTTCAAGTCGCCGAACGCCGCCGAGGAGCACCTCAAGGCGCTGGCACGCAAGGGCGCCATCGAAATGACTCCGGGCGCCTCTCGCGGCATCCGCATTCCCGGCTTCGAACCGCATGCCGCCAACGACGATGAGGGCCTGCCGGTGATCGGACGGGTCGCCGCCGGCGCACCGATCCTCGCCGAACAGAACATCGAGGAATCCTGCCGTATCAATCCCGCCTTCTTCAATCCTCGCGCCGACTACCTGTTGCGCGTGCGCGGCATGAGCATGAAGGACATCGGCATCCTCGACGGCGACCTGCTGGCCGTCCACGTCACCCGCGAAGCGCGCAACGGCCAGGTGGTGGTCGCGCGGATCGGCGAGGAAGTCACGGTGAAACGCTTCAAGCGCGAAGGCAGCAAGGTCTGGCTGCTGGCGGAAAACCCTGAGTTCGCTCCGATCGAAGTCGATCTGAAGGAGCAGGAACTGATCATCGAAGGCTTGAGCGTCGGCGTGATCCGACGCTGACAGGAGATACCATGCAGACCTCCCACTCGCTGCCCAGCGCCCAGTTGCCACTGTTCCAGGAAGCGTTCTGGGCCAGCAACGGCGCTCCCTTGCTCGACGATGTCATCGACAGCCCTTCCAGCGCCTCCATTGAGGAACCCGCTGCCTTTAGCGAACTTTCGCTCAGCGGCCTGCCGGGGCACTGCCTGACCCTGCTCGCGCCGATTCTCCGCGAGCTCAGCGAGGAACAGGATGCCCGCTGGCTGACCCTGATCGCTCCGCCGGCGAGCCTGACCCATGAATGGCTGCGCCGCGCCGGCCTGAACCGCGAGCGCATCCTGCTACTGCAGGCGAAGGACAACGCCGCTGCCCTGGCGCTCAGTTGCGAGGCCTTGCGCCTGGGCCGCAGCCACACCGTGGTCAGTTGGCTGGAACCGCTGAGCCGGGCGGCGCGCAAGCAACTGTCCCGCGCCGCCCAACTGGGCCAAGCACAGAGCCTGAATATTCGTCTGGGTTGAAAAAACGGCGGGGGACAGCGTTCAGTGCAGGACGCGGGGGCCTTCGTCGTGTTCCATCTCGCCCTCGGCAAGACGACCGGCCATTTGCACGCCGACATTGAACATGGCCTTGGCCACTTCGACATGCTGGCCTTGCAGGAAATTCTTCGCGTCCCCGGAGAACTCCAGGGTCACCAACGCCTCCTCGTCATCGGCGCGACGCAGCACGATGCGCCCGTCGGGCATTTCTACGATTTCAAGGAAGGATGTTGGCATGACAGACGCTCTCTACGAAGACGCGACATTGTAACAGCCCATCCAGTGCATCCCTAGCCCGCATCCGCCTTCCGGTTCCGCTCTCGCGCCTGTAACGGCGGTTCCAGAGCGCCCGGACGGCATCCGCTAAATTTTTTTGCTGGCAAATCAACCGAGTGGAACGGTAGGAAAATTTCCTACCGCTGATCGGCGAATGACGACGGCGTTACAGCTCCGTCAAGCTCTCGCGAAAACGCAGGACCAATTGCTTCAGCGACTGCCGCCATTCCTCGAGGGTTTCGCGAGAAAGCAAGGGGGCGTCTTCGTCGATACTCACGGCAACGATCAACGGTGTGCTGGGGTCGATCTTCGCTGCCTTGGTCGGTCGCGGCGGCAGGAACAGCTCGGAGTAGGCGCCCAGCAACTGGCCCAGCCAGGTTTCCGGCTGCGACGCCAACTCCACCAGTTCAGCCAGCTCGGGGCTGGGCGCGGCCGCCAGCACTTCGGCATTCAGCAATGCATCCACGCGAGGAGCGGCAGCCTGCGGCAGACGGTAGTAACCGGCGATCTCATGGCATACACCGAGCACTGCGCCATAAAGGTGGAACAGCGCCGACTCGCGCTCCCCCTGGATGATCGCCTGGGCATTCATCGCCCGCTCGGCATCGGCTCGCTTCCAGGCCTCCAGAGCCAACCCGGCGAAATACAGCTTCTGGTTGGTGCGGGTATAAAGCTCTTGGGCCATGCCGGTACTCCCGATTAAAACTGGAAGGAATGCGGAGCGCAGGCCAGGTCAGCGCCCGGCCTTCGCGCAGTATAAGCGCGCCCCATGCAAGCGGGCGCGCCATCCATCAGCGCTTGTCTTCGACCTTCCACTTGCCGCCATCGTAGAAGGCGCGCCAGCCGGTGGGCTTGCCATCGACCTCGGACTGCACGTATTGCTCCTTGGTCTTGCGGCTGAAACGGATCACCGCGGGACGGCCGTCCGGGTCTTTCTGCGGGGCGTCGCAGAGGTAATGGTACTTGGGATCCAGCTCGGCCTTGTGCGGGATGATCTCGCTCACCAACGGCGCGCGGGTCTCGCGGTTCTTCGGGAACTGGCTGGCGGCCAGGAACATGCCCGAAGCGCCGTCGCGCAGCACGTAGATATCGTCCACCTTCTCGCACTTCAATTCAGGCATGCGGATGGCGTCCATCTTCGGCGGCGCCGCCTCGCCATTCTTCAGCAGCTTGCGGGTGTTCTTGCAGGTCGGATTGGTGCAACCGAAGAACTTGCCGAAACGGCCGGTCTTCAACTGCATCTCGCTGCCACACTTGTCGCATTCCAGGCTCGGCCCTTCGTAGCCCTTGATCCGGTACTGGCCTTCCTCGATCTCGTAGCCCGGACAGTCGGGGTTGTTGCCGCAGATATGCAGCTTGTGTTTCTCGTCCAGCAGGTAGGCGTCCATCGCGGTACTGCAGATCGGGCAGCGATGCTTGCCACGCAACACCCGCGACTCGGACTCGCCCTCGTCGTCCGCGGCGATCTCGTCGCCGGGAATCAGGTTGACGGTCGCCTTGCAACGTTCCTTCGGCGGCAGGCTGTAGCCCGAGCAGCCGAGGAACACGCCGGTGGAGGCGGTACGAATCATCATCGGCCGGCCGCACTCGCGGCAGGGAATGTTGGTCAGGGTCGGCTGGTTGGCGCGCATCCCCTTCTCGCTGACTTCGGCCACCTCGAGCTTCTTCTTGAAATCGCCGTAGAACTCGTCGAGCAGGTGCTTCCAGTCGCGCTCGCCCTGGGCCACGTCGTCGAGATGCTCCTCCATCCCGGCGGTGAAACCGTAGTCCATCAGGTTGGCGAAGCTCTCGTTGAGCCGATCGGTGACGATGTCGCCCATCTTCTCCGCATAGAAGCGGCGGTTGTGGGTGGTTACGTAGCCGCGCTCCTGGATGGTGGAGATGATCGCCGCGTAGGTCGAGGGGCGGCCGATACCGCGCTTCTCCAGTTCCTTGACCAGGCTCGCTTCGGAGTAGCGCGCCGGCGGCTTGGTGAAGTGCTGGCTCGGATCGAGCTTGATCAGCTTGAGGTTCTCGCCTTCCTTCATTTCCGGCAGGACGTCGTCCTCGCCCGGCTTGCTCTGCTGCGGCAGTACCCGGGTATAACCGTCGAACTTGAGGATGCGGCCCTTGGCGCGCAGTTCGAAATCGCCGGCGGTGACGCTCACGCTGGTCGAGAGGTATTCGGCCGGGGTCATCTGGCACGCCACGAATTGGCGCCAGATCAGGTCGTACAGGCGCTCGGCGTCGCGCTCCATGCCGGACAGCTGGGTCGGCTTGAGGTTGACGTCGGAAGGACGGATCGCCTCGTGCGCTTCCTGGGCGCCCTCCTTGCTCGAGTAGACGTTGGCCTTGCCCGGCAGGTACTTCTGGCCGAACTCGTCTTCGATGAAACCGCGGACCATGCCAATGGCATCGGCCGACAGGTTGGTCGAGTCGGTACGCATGTAGGTGATGTAGCCGGCCTCGTAGAGACGCTGGGCCATCATCATGGTCTTCTTCACCCCGAAGCCCAGGCGGTTGCTCGCCGCCTGCTGCAGGGTGGAAGTGATGAACGGCGCCGAGGGTCGGCTGGAGGTCGGCCGGTCCTCGCGCTTGGCGACGCTATAGGCCGACGCCTTGAGCTTTTCCAGGGCCGCCATGGCCTGGGCTTCGTTGAGCGGCTTGAAGGCCTCGCCCTTCTCACGGGTAACCTCGAAGCGCACGTTGGCGCCCTTGGCGGTACCGAGGTCGGCATGCACCTCCCAGTACTCTTCCGGGACGAAGGCGCGGATCTCGCGTTCGCGCTCCACCACCAGCTTCACCGCCACCGACTGCACGCGGCCGGCGGACAACCCGCGGGCAATCTTCTGCCAGAGCAGCGGCGAGACCATGTAGCCGACCACGCGGTCGAGGAAACGCCGCGCCTGCTGGGCGTTCACCCGGTTGATATCGAGCTCGCCGGGCTGGGAGAAGGCCTCCTGAATGGCCTTCTTGGTGATTTCGTTGAATACCACGCGCTTGTAGCGGCTTTCGTCACCGCCGATGGCTTCCCGCAGGTGCCAAGCGATGGCCTCCCCTTCGCGGTCCAAGTCGGTCGCGAGATAGACGGTGTCGGCGTCCTTGGCCAGGCGGCGCAGCTCGTCGATGACCTTTTCCTTGCCGGGCAGGATCTCGTACTTGGCCTTCCAGCCATGCTCGGGGTCGACCCCCATGCGCGAGACCAGTTGGCGCCTGGCCTTCTCCTTCGGTGACAGCGCCGGCGCCTCGGAGGCGCTCTTGCGGCCCTTGGCCGCCGGCTCCTTGGAACTCGACGAACCACTGGTGGGCAGGTCACGGATGTGGCCGATGCTCGACTTCACCACGTACTGGCTGCCCAGGTACTTGTTGATGGTCTTGGCCTTGGCCGGGGATTCCACGATGACCAGCGATTTACCCATGGATCGGAAGGTTCCTGCGTCGAAAAGATGAATATAAAGGAGGGAGCGACTAGCGCGGCACCGCTATATATAGTGGCGAACGAGCCAAGGTCAAGCGCGGTCTTCCCCGCCGGGAGCTTTCTGCAAGCCCAGGGGATCGGCCTCGGGACTCACCAGAACGAAGCGCGGCACCCACTCGCCATCGACCTCCACGGCCTCGGTGAACATCTCCAGCGGACGCACCCAGAGACCGAATTCGCCGTACAGCGCCTGGTAGATCACCAGCGCCTCTTCCGTCTCCGAATGCCGCGCGACACCCAGGACCCGGTAGTTCTGTCCCTTGTAATGACGATAGAGCCCAGCCTGCAGGTCCATGTTCCTTACCTTGTCTCGAAAATCGGAAAACAACGGCACAATGCCGACATACAACAGCCCGGTATAGGCACGGATCGCACAATAGGCAAACCCGCGCTCCCGGGGCGTCATTCGCTCGATACAGCCGGAAACGACTGACACTGAAAAACGAAAGCCGGGGCACGAGGCCCCGGCTTTCCCCTTCGACGAACGCTTAGATGCGCTCGAAGACGGTGGTGATACCCTGTCCCAGGCCCACGCACATGGTGGACACGCCAAGGGTACCGCCGTTCTGCTTCATCACGTTCAACAGGGTGCCGGAAATGCGCGCACCGGAGCAACCGAACGGGTGACCCAGGGCGATGGCGCCGCCATGGAGGTTGACCTTCTCGTCCATCTTGTCGAGCAGCTTGAGGTCCTTCAGCACAGGCAGGGCCTGGGCGGCGAAGGCTTCGTTGAGTTCGACGAAATCGATGTCGGCGATGGTCAGGCCGGCACGCTTGAGCGCCTTGTTGGTCGACGGCACCGGGCCGTAGCCCATGATCGCCGGGTCGACACCCGCCACGGCCATGGAGCGGATCACCGCCATCGGCTGGATGCCCAGGTCCTGGGCGCGCTGGGCCGACATCACGATCATGCAGGAGGCACCGTCGGTGATCTGCGAGGAGGTCCCCGCGGTCACGGTGCCGCCTTTCGGATTGAACGCCGGCTTCAACTCGGCCAGGGTCTCGACGGTGGTTTCCGGACGAATGGTCTCGTCGAAGTCGAAGACTTTCAGGAAACCGTTCTCGTCATACCCTTCCATCGGGATGATCTCGTCCTTGAACTTGCCTTCCTGGGTGGCCTTCCAGGCCAGTTGGTGCGAACGCGCGCCGAACTTGTCCTGCGCCTCACGGCTGATACCGTGCATCTTGCCGAGCATTTCCGCGGTCAGGCCCATCATGCCCGAGGCCTTGGCGGCGTACAGGGACAGGTGCGGGTTCGGGTCGACGCCATGCATCATGCCGACGTGGCCCATGTGCTCCACGCCGCCGATGACGAATACATCGCCATTGCCGGTCTGGATCGCCTGGGCGGCGGTGTGCAGCGCGCTCATCGACGAACCGCACAGGCGGCTGACGG
>NZ_SCND01000254.1:0-9107 GCF_005503585.1 Pseudomonas sp. 2VD | reverse complement strand
TCCGAACACGGTCAATCCGGACCCGACCCTGCTCGCCTACGCCAAGGAAATGGGCTGGCCGGTCAACGCCTGGCGCTGACAGGCTCGCCGCGAAAGCGCGAGCGGATCGCGCTTTCCATCGCCTCGACGGTGCCGAAGCGGCTCCTCAGGCCAGCGACGGGTCCACCACCAGCACGACCTTGCCCTGCACCTGGTTGCTCGCCAGCGCCTCGAACGCCGCCTCGGCGTCGCCGATCGGGAAGGTTCGCTCCAGCTGCGCACGGAGTTTCCCGGCGGAGAACAATGGCCAGACCTTCAACCCCAGCTCGGCAATCAGTTGCGCCTTGAACTCGGTATCGCGGGTACGCAGGGTCGAGCCGGTCAACTGGATACGCTTGCCTAGCAGTTGTGCCAGGTCCAGTTGCGCCTCGCGGCCGCCCATCAGGCCGATGATCACCCAGCGCCCGTCGCTCCGCAGCAGCTCCAGGTTCAACCCGGCATAGCGGGCACCGACCGGGTCGAGGATCACGTCGAACGGGGCGAAATCGCGCAGCGATTCCAGGCTCTGCTTGCGCAGCGCGCCACCGGCGGCGCCCAGGGATTCGCAGTAGGCCAGGCGTTCGGCAGAACCGACGCTGACCCAGCAGGGGTTGCCGAACGCCTTGCACAGTTGGATGCCGGCCGAACCGACGCCGCTGGCGCCGGCGTGCAGCAGCACTTTCTCGCCGGGCTGCAACGCCGCCAGTTGGAACAGGTTCAGCCAGGCCGTGGCGTAGACCTCCGGAATCCCCGCCGCCTCCGCCAGGCTCAGCCCTGCCGGGACCGGCAGTACGTGGCGCGCGTCCACCACCACTTCCTCGGCCATGCCGCCGCCGGCGAGCAGCGCGCAGACCCGGTCGCCGACCTGCCAGGTGCTGCCCGCGCCCACCTCGCTGACCACACCCGCACACTCGAGCCCCAGCGCCGGGCTGGCGCCGGGTGGCGGCGGGTAGAGCCCGGCCTTCTGCAACAGGTCGGCGCGGTTGAGTCCGGCGGCCGCCACGCGGATGCGGATTTCGCCCTGACCGCAGGACGGGGCGGCGATTTCCGACCACTCGACACGACCTTCGATACCTTGCAATGCGTTCACGCTGCCTCCATAGTGGGGTTGTCACGGCCCGATCACCCAGAGTCGGGCTTTTTGCATTGCGCCAAGGGAACCCGGCGCCGGCTAATAAGGCCTAATATGCGTCATTACTCCGCGATCAGTCGAATCAGCATGAAGCGTTTTCTGCCCCGTACCGCCCTGTTGCTCCTCCTCGGCGCCAGTTCGCTGCCGCTGTTCGCCTCGACCGCCGTCTCCGTCGGCAGCGCCCAGAATTCCTGGGACAGCCTGCAGCCGGACCGCGAGCAGGTCATCGCCAGCCTCAACGTGGTGGAGCTGCTCAAGCGGCACCACTACAACAAGCCGCCGCTGAACGATGAACGCTCGGCCAAGATCTACGACAGCTACCTGAAGATGCTCGATCCGGCGCGGATGTACTTCACCGCCGGCGACATCGCCGAGTTCGATCGCTGGCGCAACAGGTTCGACGACTTCCTCAAGAGCGGCGATCTCGATCCCGGCTTCGTCATCTACAAGCGTCACCTCGACCGCCTGAAAGGCCGTCTCGACTACGCCCTGGCGATGCTCGACAAGGGCGTCGACAAGATCGACTTCAGCGTCGACGAGAGCCTGCTGATCGACCGCGAGAAGGCCCCCTGGGCGAAGGACACCGCAGAGCTCGACGACCTCTGGCGCAAGAAGGTGAAGGACGAGGTCCTGCGCCTGAAGATCACCGGCAAGGACGACAAGGCGATCCAGGAACAGCTCACCAAGCGCTACAAGAACCAGCTGTCGCGCCTGAAGCAGACCCGCAGCGAAGACATCTTCCAGGCCTACATCAACGCCTTCGCCCAGTCCTACGATCCGCACACCCAGTACCTGTCGCCGGACAACGCGGAAAACTTCGACATCAACATGAGCCTCTCGCTGGAAGGCATCGGCGCGGTGCTGCAGAGCGACAACGACTACGTCAAGGTCGTACGCCTGGTGCCGGCCGGCCCGGCGGCGAAGAGCAAGCAGATCGCCACCTCCGACAAGATCATCGGCGTCGCCCAGGGCAAGGGCGAAATGGTCGACGTGGTCGGCTGGCGCCTGGATGAAGTGGTCAAGCTGATCCGCGGGCCGAAAGGCTCCCAGGTACGCCTGGAAGTGATTCCGGCGAGCAACGCGCCGAACGACCAGACCAGCAAGATCGTCGCCATCACCCGCGAGGCGGTGAAGCTGGAGGACCAGGCGGCGAAGAAATCCATCATCAAGGTCGACCACGAAGGCCGCAGCTACAAGCTCGGCGTGATCGACCTGCCGGCCTTCTACCTGGACTTCAAGGCCTACCGCGCCGGCGACCCGAACTACAAGAGCACCACCCGCGACGTGAAGAAGCTGGTCGCCGAATTGCAGAAGGACAAGGTCGACGGCATCGTCCTCGACCTGCGCAACAACGGCGGCGGCTCCCTGCAGGAAGCCACCGAGCTGACCGGCCTGTTCATCGACCAGGGCCCGACCGTACTGGTGCGCAACAGCGACGGCCGCGTCGACGTGCTCAACGACGACGAAGGCAAGGCCTTCTATACCGGCCCGCTGGCGGTGCTGGTCAACCGTCTCTCGGCCTCCGCCTCGGAGATCTTCGCCGGCGCCATGCAGGACTACCACCGCGCGCTGATCCTCGGTGGACAGACCTTCGGCAAGGGCACCGTGCAGACCATCCAGCCGCTCAACCACGGCGAACTGAAGCTGACCCTGGCGAAGTTCTACCGTGTCTCCGGGCAGAGCACCCAGCACCAGGGCGTGATCCCGGACATCAGCTACCCGTCCATCGTCGACGACAAGGAAATCGGCGAAAGCGCCCTGCCCGACTCGATGCCCTGGGACACCATCCGCCCGGTGGTGAAGGACGAGGCCAACCCGTTCAAGCCGTTCCTCGCGCAACTCAAGGCCCAGCACGACGCGCGCACCGAGAACAACGCCGACTTCGTCTACGCCCGCGAGCGCCTGGCGCTGGCACAGGAGCTGATGAAGGAGAAGACCGTCAGCCTGAACGAGGCCAAGCGCCGCGCCCAGCAGACCAGCATCGAGAACCGCCAGTTGGCCATGGAGAACGCCCTGCGCAAGTCCAAGGGCCAGGAGCCGCTGAAGGAACTCAAGCGCGAGGACGAGAACGCCCTGCCGGAAGAGGACGACAAGACCAAGCCGCAGGACGACGCCTACCTCACCGAGTCCGGGCACATCCTGCTGGACTACCTGAACCTCAACTCGGCGGTGGCCAAGCACTGAGTTCAGCGGGAGCGTCATAAAACAGTCATGGGACTGTCGTGAAATACGGGGCCGGTTGCACAACCGGCCCTTTTTCATTGCGACGAGAGCGTTCCATGACCGTCACCGAGCAGTTGAGCGCCCTGGACAGCATCCTGGCCCACGGCGACCTGCACTGCCTGTTCCAGCCCATCCTCTCGCTTTCCGAACGGCGTCTGGTCGGCTACGAAGCGCTAACCCGCGGTCCGTCCAACAGCCCGCTGCACTCGCCCCTGGCGTTGTTCGCCGTGGCCCGCCAATGCGGACGGCTGAGCGAACTGGAACTGCTCTGCCGACAACGCGCCTTCAGCCGCTTCCGCGACATCCAGGGCGACGCCATGCTGTTCCTCAACGTCTCCCCGGAGTCCCTCCTCGAAGCCGGCCATCCGCCCGGCCGCACCCTGCAATTGCTGCAACAGCTGGGGATCTCGCCGAACCGGGTGGTGATCGAACTGACCGAACAGACCCCTATCGACGACTTCGACCTGCTCGACACCGCGCTGCACCACTATCGCGCCATGGGCTTCTCCATCGCCCTCGACGACCTCGGCGCTGGCTACTCCAGCCTGCGCCTGTGGTCGGAACTGCGTCCAGACTACGTGAAGATCGACCGCCACTTCGTCGACGGCATCCACCTGGACACCGTGAAACGCGAGTTCGTCGGCTCCATCCTGAAGATGGCCCGAGCCTCTCGCGCCCAGGTCATCGCCGAAGGCATCGAACTGCCCGAGGAACTGGCGGTGCTTAGCGAGATGGGAGTCGACCTGGTGCAAGGCTATCTGTTCGGCCGCCCGCAGGAACACCCGGCAAGCGACGTACAACAGATGCTGCCCAGCGCTGGCGCCCCCAGCCAGTCTTCCAGCGACGAGCATGGCGACCTGCGTGCGCTGCTGCTGGAACAGCGCGCGGTCGACGTTCGCACCTCGACCCAGGAAGTGGTGGAAATCTTCCGCCGCCAGGCCAACCTGAACTCCCTGGCGATCCTCGACGAAGAGGGGCGTCCCATCGGCATCGTCCATCGCCACGCGCTCACCGACGCCTTGCTCCGGCCCTTCGCCTGCGACCTGTTCCTGCGCAAGCCGATCAGCCGCCTGATGAGCGACGATTTTCTCGCCGTGGAACTCGGCCAGACCCTGCAGCAGGTCAGCCGCCTGCTGACCAGCCGCGCACGCCAGCGTATCGAGGAAGATTTCATCATCACCCGCGGCGGGCACTATGCGGGCATGGGCCGGGTGATCGACGTGCTCAGACTGATCACCGAGGAAAAGCTCCAGCAGGCGCGGCACGCCAATCCGCTCACCTTGCTTCCCGGCAACGTGCCGATCCAGCAATGCCTCGAACGCCTGCTGCAACAAAGGCGCGAGGCGGTGATCTGCTACATCGACATCGACAGCTTCAAACCCTTCAACGATCTCTACGGCTACGCCCGCGGCGACGAGGTCCTGCTGTGCCTGGCCCAGTGCCTGAGCGAACGGATCGACCCGGGCAGCGACTTCGTCGGCCATATCGGCGGTGACGACTTCATGCTGGTGCTCGGCCCCGAGGACTGGCGCACACGGATCGACCGGTTGCTGGAAACCTTCCAGAGCCAATGCCGGCGCTTCTACAGCCGCGAGCACCTGGACGCCGGCTGTTTCGTTGCGCACAACCGCCATGGCCAGCGCGAGGAGTACCCGCTGCTGTCATTGTCCGTCGGCGTGGTGCATCTACCGGCCGAAGCCTGCCAGGGAATGGATGCCGCGCACCTGGCGACGCTGGCCTCCGAGGCCAAGCGCCAGGCCAAGGCGGTGCCAGGCTACAGCCTGCACCTGATCGAGGCCGCCTGAACCGTTCGTTCAGCTAGAGACCGAGCGCGGACGCCCGTTGCGCATAGTGCTCGGCGCGCTCGCTGTCCGGCGCCAGGCCCGGGCCTCCATCGCGGTAGAGTTCCGCCAGCTTGCGCGCCGCCAGCGGGTGGCCCGCCTCTGCCGCTAGTGCCCAGTGGCGGCTGGCTGCCAGCGCGTCGGGCGCTTGCCGGCTGTCGCCCTTGAGCGCCTGCACGCCGAGCTGGTAGGCCGCTTTCCCATCGCCCGCGCTGGCAGCCAGGCGCAGCAGGCGCAGGCCCTCCTCGCGCGCGCCGAAGCCCTGTCCACGGAACAGCAGCAGGTGACCGTAGAACGCCTGGGCGTCGCGGTGTCCGAGATTGGCCATGCGCGAGAACTGCCCCTGCATCCACTGCCAGGCTCGCGGCTGCTTGACCAGCCAGGGCCAGCCCAGCAACTGCCGGGCCACGCCGTAACCGAGGCGGGCGCGCAGGCGCCAGATCCATTCAGAGTTCATCGGGATACTCGAATTCGAAGACACGGACCACTTCCGCCGCATGCCAGCCAGCCGCGGCCGGGCCGTCCGGCGGACCGGAAAAACGTCCGAGGCGCTCCACGCACTCGAAGAAACCGGTGCGTGGCAAGCGGCTTGCGCCCTGGCTGATGACCAGCGAACTGCGCAACGGACGCCCCGAGCGCGCATCCAGCGATGCCAGGTGCTCGAGAGCCGCGGTGAGGGTGGTCATCGCCGGAGTCGGCAGTTGCAGGCGCTCGATCAGCGCCCGGTAGGTGAGCAGATGACGCTGGCGACGCGCATCCTCGATTTCCAGCAGCAGGCTATCCCAGTGTTTACGGCTGATCAGCACACTCAAGGTCAGGCCCCCGTCGCTTTGCCCAGCACACGCTCCAGGGCGAACAGGATGGCCTCGCTGGCCTCGCGTTCGCCGCGTTCGATCATCGCCATGTAGGAAGGACTGATACCGACCTCCCGGGCCACCTGTTCCAGGCTCAGGCCGCGCGCCTCGCGGCGCTCCAGCAGACTCGCGGAAGGCGCCGCCGGCGCGGTCGTCTCCACCGCGACACTGGCGGCCGGGCGACCAGCGGCGGCCAGCAACGCCTGGTATTCGGCCCAGGGCAACACCGCGTATTCCGCCTCGCCGTCTCGCGTGATCACTTGGACATTCATGTCGGTCTCCTTGCAAGCCGCCATCTTATCAGGCACCGCGCCGCTGCGGACTGGCTATACTGCTGCCCTGGTCACACAGTCTGCCTGGTGGAGGAGCCCACGGGTGCGCCGGAGAAGTCTTGGTTTGTGCATCCTGCTGGGAGTCGGACAGGCCTTCGCCGGCGAGCTGCGCTGGGGCTTCAGCCCCGCCGACGGCATGCCCTACGTGGACATCGTCGATCACCAGTTGCAAGGCGGCTTCACCCGCCAGTTGGGGGAGCGGGTCGCGCAGCGGCTGGGATTGTCGCTGCGTTTCGTGGAAACGCCGAACCGAAGGATCGACGGCTTCATGGCCAGCGGACATATTCACGTGATCTGCAACTCCAACCCCGAATGGGATAGCAAACCCGAACGCTACCATTGGTCTCCTGCCCTCTTCGAAGAGCAGGACGTCCTGCTGCAGCGCGACGACCGTCCGGCGATCCGCGACTTCGCCGAGCTGCGCGGCAAGACCCTGGGTACAAGTCTAGGCTATGTCTACGCGGACGATCTCATGCAGGCCTTCGCTGCCGGGGAAATTCGCCGCGAAGATACCCGCGACCTGGCCAGTCGCGTGCAGATGCTCAAGCGTTCGCGCCTGGACGCCGCGGTGGACATGCGCCGCCCGCTGCTCTACCTGACGCGCCAGCATCCCGAGCTGGGCCTGAGCGTCAGTCCGCTGGTACTGCAGAGCTATCGGATGCACTGCATCTATGGCGGACAACTGCCGGTCCCCGTCGAAAGTATGGACCGGGTGCTCGACGAGATGGTCAGGGACGGCAGCATCGAGCGCCTGCTGGAAAACAGCCTGCGAGCGCCTCAGGAACCCTGAACGCGCTCCGCCCTGGGAGCCGGCAGCTCTCGCAGCGCCTGCTGCGTCTCGACGGCCTGGGCGTCGCGCCAGACCTTGAAGGCATCCAGCTCGGACTGCCAGCGACGCACTACCCAGGCCAGGACGGCGAGATCGTCGAGCAGGCCGACACCGAAGATGAAGTCGGGGACGATATCCACCGGCGAAAGGAAATAGGCCAGCGCCGCGATCACCGAGAGCAACGCCTGGCGGCTGAGTCCGCGGTATTCGCCGCGAACCCAGGCCACCAGCAGTTCCTGCAGCAGGCGCAGGTCGCTCTTCACCAGCTTCAGGCGCGAGCGCTTGCGTGCTACCGCAATCAACAAGGCGGGCACCCGGCCACGGGCCAGGAAACGTTCCGCGATCCCCAGGTAACGACTGAATCCTCGTGGTGCATCCATCCTTCCACCTCGCTCAAGCGCTTGCCGCCGAGGCTCTCCGGGTTATCCACGCATACTGTGGATAACCTTGTGAACAGCCCCCCCTTCCGTCGGCGAGAAGCCCGTCGCTACAGGCTTTCCGACAGATCGGACACTTTTTAGACAATGCTCTAAAAGCATTGAAAATCAAGGGTTTGACCTAGCGCAACGGACAACCCGAGGTCAATACCGTAGGTCGGGTCGACGTGCGACAAATGTGTGCATAAGGGTAACACCGGCCGTGCCCTCGACCTGTTTTCAGACCCTCGCGGCAGCGCCTGGGTTCAGCCGAATCCGCAAATGAAAACGCCCCGTCATGGACGGGGCGTTTCATGCATCGCGGCGGAAGAATTACTTCTTCGCGTCCGCCTTGGCTTCGGGCTGCGCTGCGGCACCGGCCTCGGGCTCCGCGTCCGGCTTGGACGGATCCTTGATGCCGAGCAGTTCCATGTCGAAGACCAGCACCGAGTTGGCCGGGATCGCCGGGCTCGGGCTCTGCGCGCCGTAGGCCAGCTCGCTGGGGATGTACAGCTTGATCTTCTCGCCGACGTGCATCAGTTGCAGGGCTTCGACCCAACCCGGGATCACGCCGCTGACCGGCAGGTCGATCGGGCTGCCGCGCTCGATGGAGCTGTCGAAGACGGTGCCATCGGTCAGGCGGCCTTCGTAGTGGACGGTCACCACGTCGGTGGCCTTCGGTTGCGGGCCATCGGCCTTCTTCACGATTTCGTACTGGAGGCCGGAAGCGGTGGTGGTCACGCCGTCGCGCTTGCCGTTTTCCTCGAGGAACTTCTTGCCGGCCTTGGCGTTTTCGTCGCCGATGGCGGCCATGCGCTCCTCGGCACGTTTCTGCAGGAAGGCGAAGGCTTCGGTCAGCTCTTCATCGGTGAGCTGCTGCTTCTTCTTGCCGAGGGCGTCTTCGATGCCCTTGGCGACGGCTTTCGAATCCAGGTCGTCCATGCCTTCCTGGGACAGGCTCTTGCCCATGTTCAGGCCGATACCATAGGAAGCTTTCTGCGCCGGGGTCTTCAACTCAACGTTGGTCTGCGAATCGCAGCCGGAGAGAACCAGACCGACCAGTGCGATCGCTGCTGCCAACCGATGTTGTTTCATGCTGAGTCCTTTAATCTGTTCGCCGCTCGGGCATATTCGATGAAGCCGCGAGCTTAGCAGGCTGTCGCGACCAGTGGCTATGGGCAATAGGAACAGGTGCGCGCGGATAAGTTCAAGGCCGAACTTTCCGAAAAATGAAGGAGATAGCAGAACGAACGCGTGGAACGAGGACAGAAGAACAGCGGAAAGGAAGCGTCGAAAAACGTCGAATTATGAAGCGGGAAGGAAGCGCAAGAGATACAGCGAAGGAAGGAAATGGCGCAGCGGACGGGACTCGAACCCGCGACCCCCGGCGTGACAGGCCGGTATTCTAACCGACTGAACTACCGCTGCGCGTAACTTGCGAGATTGGTGGGTGATGACGGGA
>NZ_SCND01000253.1:0-9109 GCF_005503585.1 Pseudomonas sp. 2VD | reverse complement strand
GTCCTGCGCCGAATGGTAGGCCTGGACCGGCGCCTGGCGCCGGTCCAGGCCTACCATTCGGCGCAGGACATGCCGCCCTGCGACTGGTTGCTGGTGGGCGCTAAGACCACCGGCAATGACGAACTGGCACCCCTGATCCGCGCAGCGGCGGCGCCGGGTGCCAAGGTTCTGCTGCTGCAGAACGGTCTGGGCGTGGAGGAGCGGCTGCGGCCGCTGCTGCCGGAAAGCCTGCATCTGCTGGGCGGCCTCTGCTTCATCTGTGTGCATCGCGGCGAACCGGGCGTGATCGAGCACCAGGCCTACGGCGGAGTGAATCTCGGCTATCATTCCGGACCGGCCGACGAGCGCCGCCGGCGCGAGATCGTCGAGGAGGGTGCCGCGCTGTTCCGCGAGTCCGGGCTGGAGTCCACGGCGATGCCCGACCTGGAGCAGGCGCGCTGGCAGAAGCTGGTCTGGAACATCCCCTACAACGGGCTGTCGGTATTGCTGAAGAGCAGCACCGCGCCGCTGATGGCCAACGCGGACAGTCGGTCGCTGATCGAGGCGATCATGGAGGAAGTCATCGGTGCTGCCGGCGCCTGCGGCTTCATCCTGCCTGAGGGCTATGCGGACCAACTGTTGGCGGCGACCGAGCGGATGCCCGACTATCGGCCGAGCATGTACCACGACTTCGCCCATGGGCGGCCACTGGAGCTGGCGGCGATCTATGCCGCGCCCCTGGCCCGCGCTGCTGCTGCGGGCTACCGGATGCCCAGGGTCGAGGCGCTGCACCAGGCGTTGCGCTTCCTCGAAGCGCAACCGCGCTGAAGGGCCGAGCGCGGCGACCAGCCGGCGCCGCGCTCGCAGGGAGAAAAGGGATTTACCCCAACGGGCCGGAAAAAGCCCGAAACAGCAGGGAACGCTAGGAGAATGGATGCTTGCTGCTAATCTGCTAATGAGGCCCGCCGCGCAGGCTGTCGAGGAGGCCGCATGATTCGTTCGATTCTCTATGCCACCGATCTGGGGCTCTATGCTCCCTATGTCCTGCAACACGCCCTGTCGCTGACCCGCGCCTACAACGCCGAGCTCTATGTCGTCCATGTGGTGGAGCCCCTCGGGCTGTTCGCCGAGTCGGTCCTGCAGACCTACCTTGACACCGAGCGTCTCCAGGACCTGCGGGCGCAAGGGCTGGACAACGTCATGGAAAGCATCGAGAAGCGGGTCCTGGAAGGGTTTCGCGATGAACTCGGCGAGTTGCCCCAGGATGCGGCGCTGGTCAAGAGCGTGCGGGTGGTGCAGGGCGACCCGCCGCAGATGATCCTCGATGAGGCGGAAAAGCTGGCCGTGGACCTGATCGTCGCCGGCAGCCATAGCCACGGCACCCAGCTCGATACGCCGCTGGGCCGGACTGCCGCGCGTCTGGTGCAACTGGCGGAGGTACCGGTGTACCTGGTGCCGATGTTGCAGCACCGTAGTCGCGACCTGTAGGCCAGCGGTCGGCTGGTGAAAAAGCGTGCAAAATCAAAAAAAACGTCTAATTTTATTCCTCAAACCATTAATATGGTTATATACCTTCGGTTCTTGATCGCCGGTCGCGACAACCTTTTCGAGGAATCTCCATGAAGCTTCAGCAATTGCGCTATATCTGGGAGGTTGCGCACCACGACCTCAACGTCTCCGCCACGGCGCAGAGCCTCTATACTTCGCAGCCGGGCATCAGCAAGCAGATCCGCCTGCTGGAGGACGAACTGGGCGTCGAGGTGTTCGCTCGCAGCGGCAAGCACCTGACCCGGGTGACGCCGGCGGGGGAGCGGATCATCCATACCGCCGGCGAGATCCTGCGCAAGGTCGAGAGCATCAAGCAGATCGCCCAGGAATTCTCCAACGAGAAGAAGGGCACGCTGTCCATCGCCACTACCCACACCCAGGCGCGCTATGCGCTGCCCAACGTGATCAGCGGCTTCATCAAGCAGTACCCGGACGTCTCCCTGCACATGCACCAGGGCACGCCGATGCAGATCGCCGAAATGGCGGCCGACGGCACCGTCGACTTCGCCATCGCCACCGAGGCGCTGGAGTTGTTCGGCGACCTGATCATGATGCCCTGCTACCGCTGGAATCGCTGCGTCATCGTGCCCCACGGGCATCCGCTGACCAAGCTGCCGAAACTGACCCTGGAAGCCCTGGCCGAGCAGCCGATCGTCACCTACGTGTTCGGCTTCACTGGCCGTTCCAAGCTCGACGAAGCCTTCAGCCAGCGCGGCCTGGTGCCCAAGGTGGTATTCACCGCGGCCGATGCCGACGTGATCAAGACCTACGTGCGGTTGGGCCTGGGGGTCGGCATCGTGGCGCACATGGCGGTCGATCCGAAGCTCGACAACGACCTGGTGATCCTCGACGCCAGCCACCTGTTCGAGTCCAGCGTGACCAAGATCGGCTTCCGCCGCGGCACCTTCCTGCGCGGCTTCATGTGCGACTTCATCGAGAAATTCGCTCCGCACCTGACCCGCGAGCTGCTGGCCAAGGCCGTGCAATGCCACAACAAGGCCGAGCTGGACGAGTTGTTCGACGGCATCGAACTGCCGGTCTATTGATCGCCTCGGCCCATGAAAAAGCCCGGCCTGGTGCCGGGCTTTTTCATGGCTGGCCCTCAGAGCATGTCGAGATTGTCGCGTCCGGCCAGCCTGGCCAGCGCTTCACGATCAGCGTCCGCGGCCTGCTCGGCTCGCGGTTCGAGGACTTCATGGAGGAAGCTCATGAACACGGTGTAGACCTGTTCGCGCCCGTCGTCGTGGCGAACCACGAAGAACGGCGCGGTCTCTACGCCATATTGGGCGGCGACCATCCAGCCTGCGCTGTTCGGGTCGCGTTCGTCGGCCACCAGGGTGCGATGGATGCGCGGCAGGTAGCCGCCTTGTTCCAGGCGTTGCCGGACTTCCTTGCACTTGCGGCAGTCCTCGCCGGTGGCGAGGACTTTCTTGACCATGGTGATGCGCATGCTGGGTCTCCGCTCGGGGTTCGACCCGCACTTTACCCCGATTGCATACGCTCTATCGACGGTTTCAGGCCTTGCTGATCAGGTTGCCGGCGTGCAGCCCGCACTCCTTGTGGGTGGCTTCCTCCCACCACCAGCGGCCCTCGCGCTCGTGCTGGTTGGGCAGCACCGGACGGGTGCAGGGTTCGCAGCCGATGCTGATATAGCCGCGTTCGTGCAGGCTGTTGTAGGGCAGTTCGAGCATGCGGATATAGCCCCAGACTTCCTCGCTGGTCATGGACGACAGCGGGTTGAACTTGTACAGCGGCTTTTCTGGCGTGGAAAAGGCACCGTCGATTTCCAGCACCGCCACCTGGCTGCGCGTGCCGGGGCTCTGGTCGCGGCGTTGGCCGGTGGCCCAGGCGCGCACGCCGGCGAGCTTGCGCTTGAGCGGTTCGATCTTGCGGATGCCGCAGCACTCGCCGTGGCCGTCCCGGTAGAAGCTGAACAGGCCCTTTTCCTTCACCAGGGGTTCGAGCAGGCGCGGGTCGGGGGAAAGCACGTCGATGGCGATGCCGTAGTGTTCGCGGACCTGGTCGATGAAACGATAGGTTTCCGGGTGCAGGCGACCGGTGTCGAGGCTGAACACCTTCACGTTGCGGTTGAGCTTCCAGGCCATGTCTACCAGGACGACGTCCTCGGCGCCGCTGAAGGAGATCCACAGCTCGTCGCCGAAGTGCTCGAAGGCGGCTTTCAGGATGTCCTGGGGGGATTTGTCGGCAAGGCTGGAAGCGAGGGCGGGAAGGTCGAAAGGCTGGCTCATCGGGCTGGGGTCCTGGTGCTGGGCGGCGCTGTTGCGCTCTGTGGCGGGAATGGTAGCAAAGGGCGGCATATGGCCCTAAATAACCATTTACCCCTGTCGACCTTGATTCCAGGAATAAGCCGGCGTTGCCTTGCCCTCGGCGAGGGGCTAGAGTGCCGCGTCCGTCGTCACCCCATCGTTCAGAGAATTTCGAGGAGAGTCCTGTGGAAATTGCCTGTCTTGACCTGGAAGGCGTGCTGGTTCCGGAAATCTGGATCGCGTTCGCGGAAAAAACCGGTATCGACGCCTTGAAGGCGACCACCCGGGACATTCCGGACTACGACGTGCTGATGAAGCAGCGCCTGCGCATCCTCGACGAACATGGCCTGAAGCTGGGCGATATCCAGGAGGTGATCGCCACCCTGAAGCCGCTGGAGGGGGCGGTGGAATTCGTCGACTGGCTGCGCGAGCGCTTCCAGGTGGTGATCCTCTCCGACACCTTCTACGAGTTCTCCCAGCCGCTGATGCGCCAGCTGGGCTTCCCGACCCTGTTGTGCCACAAGCTGGAGATCGACGACAGCGACCGGGTGGTCGGCTATCGATTGCGCCAGAAGGATCCCAAGCGGCAGTCGGTGATCGCCTTCAAGAGCCTCTACTACCGGGTGATCGCCGCAGGCGACTCCTACAACGACACCACCATGCTTTCCGAGGCCCACGCCGGCATCCTGTTCCATGCCCCGGAAAACGTGATCCGCGAGTTTCCCCAGTTCCCCGCGGTGCATACCTACGAAGACCTCAAGCGCGAGTTCCTCAAGGCTTCCAGCCGTTCGCTGAGCCTGTAGCTGCGCCGCCGATGAAAGAGCCCGCGGAACGCGGGCTCTTTTCTATTCCGGGGACGCTGTCCCGGCCATTCCTTCCAGGGTTTCCAGCAGCACCCGGACCTTGTCCAGGGTTTCCTGATACTCGTCCTCCCAGTGCGAGTCGGCGACGATGCCGCCGCCGCCCCAGCAACTGACCTGGCCGTCCCTGACCAGCAGGGTGCGGATGGCGATCGAGCTGTCCATCTCGCCGCGCACGTCGAGGTAGAACAGGCTGCCGCAGTAGATGCCGCGTCGGCTCGGTTCCAGCTCGTCGATGATCTGCATGGCGCGAATCTTCGGCGCGCCGGTGATCGAGCCGCCGGGGAAGCTGCCTTCCAGCAGGTCGAGGGCGTCCTTGCCCGGCGCCAGTTCGCCGGTGACGCTGCTCACCAGGTGATGCACGTTGGGATAGCTTTCCAGGGCGAACAGCTCCGGTACCCGTACGCTGCCAGGTTGGCAACTGCGTCCGATGTCGTTGCGCAGCAGGTCGACGATCATCAGGTTTTCCGCGCGGTCCTTGGGGCTGGCCAGCAGCGACGCCGCCAGCGCCATGTCCTCCTCGGGGGTCTTGCCGCGCGGGCGGGTGCCCTTGATCGGCCGGGTTTCCACCTTGCCCTTGCCGAGCTTGAGGAAGCGCTCCGGCGACAGGCTGAGGATCGCGCCGTCGGCCAGTCGCAGGTAGCCGGAGAACGGCGTCGGGCAGGCCTCGCGCAGGGCGCGATAGGCCGGCCACGGCGAGCCGCTGCAAGCGGCCTGGAAGCGCTGGCTATAGTTCACCTGGTAGCAGTCGCCTGCCTGGATGTAGTCCTGGATGCGGCGGATCGCCTGCCGATAGTCGGATGCGCTGATGCTCCGTCGGAATTTTCCCAGAAGCTTGAAGTTGCCGGCCGTGCCTTGCGTTTCCTCGCTGAACAGGGCGATCAGGCGCTGGCGTTCGCGCTCGTCCAATCGCGGGTGGAATACCAGTTGGCTGGTGCCGGCCTGGTGGTCGCTGATCAGCGCCCAGGCATACAGGCCGACGGAGGCCAGCGGCAGGCCCAGGTCATCGCGGGCGTGTTCGCCGATGCGCTCGATGCGCCGACCCAGGTCGTAGGATAAATAGCCCAGCAGACCGCCGGCGAAGGGCAGTTCGTACGGCGCTGGCAGCTGCGCGGGGCCCAGGCTTCCGGCCGCTTCGCGTAGGCGAGCGAAGAAGCGGTTGGCCGATTCGTCGGGCAGCGGCGCCAGTTCTGCCAATGGCCAGGCGCTCATAAGGTCATAGCGTCCACGGGTAGCGATGGGGCGACCCGAGTCGAGCATCACCGCACCGGGCGCCTCATGGATGATGGCAAAGAGACAGCTTGGGTCGCTATGGTAGGGCAGGGGGTGAACATGACAACTGGGCATGGAAAGTGGGGGTAGTGGGACAGTCAGGAATTCTAGTTCGCCGGAATCGTCGATCCTAGAGCCATTTCTTCAGTTTACGTAAGAAGGGTGATCTGCTAATTATGGAAATATCCCACGGAGATTTGGCTCCGTACCACAATGATAATGACACAGGGATACAGGCCGTGGATGCAGTACAGGATCCAGCAGCCGGCAGCCTTTCGCGCTCCAGAATAGTGCCGCCTCAGGTGCCAGCCGAATATTCTCTTCGCCCCGCGATCCGCAACCTGCTGGATCGCAATCCCCATTCACGCGTTCTGATGTTTTCCGCACCTGCCGGCTTCGGCAAGACCTGCGCGCTCGCCGCCCTGGCCAGGGAGCGCACTGTAGCAGACCAGGCGGTGGCCTGGCTGTCGCTGGCCGAAGAAGACGACGACCCCGCCCGTTTCTGCCGGCAGCTCATCGAGGCGCTGGGCGAAGCCGTGCCGCAGCTTGGCGACGACGCCCAGACCTACCTGCAGAACACCATGCGGGTCCCGGTGGTGGCGGTGATCGAAAGCCTGCTCGGCGATCTCGATCGCTATGCGCGGCCGTTGCTGCTGGTACTGGACGACCTGCACCTGGTTAGCAACCCGGACATCTTCACCGGCCTCAACCGCCTGGTGCAGTACGCACCGCCCGGGCTGGTCCTGGCCCTGGGCACGCGTTCGCAGCCGGCGCTGAGCCTGGCTACCTGGCGGGCCAAGGGGCTGTTGCTGGAAATCGGCCTCGAGGAGCTGCGCCTCGGCTTCGAGGAAACCCGCGAATACCTCGAGCGCAGCGGTCTCTATCTGGACGAGCCCTGCCTGAAGGCGCTCTATGGCCAGACCGAAGGCTGGGTGGTGGGCGTGCATCTCGTCAGCCTGTGGCTGCGCCAGCAACCGCAGGTGCAGGAAATGGCCCTGCTCGACGGCGACAAGCAGGCGGTCAGCGCCTATCTGCTGGCGGCGGTCTTCGAACGCTTGCCTGGCGACCTGCAGGAAGCGCTGCTGGCCCTTGGCGTTGCCAGCCAATTGAGCGGCGACCTGGCCAACGCCCTGACCGGGCGCCAGGACGGCCAGGCGCTGCTGGAGCGCCTGGAGTCCATGCAGTTGTTCCTCCTGCCGCTGGATCGCGAACGCCAGTGGTATCGCTTCCACCTGCTGTTCGCCGACTTCCTCCGCAACCGCCTGCGCGACTCCGATCCGGACCGTTTCAAGCAACTGCATTTCAACGCCAGCCTGTGGTTCACCAACCACCACATGCCGACGTTCGCCATCGAGCATGCCTGTGCGGCGGAAGACCCGGAGATGATCGCCGCGCTGGTCGACGGATGCGGACTGGAGCTGATCAACCGCGGCCAGCTCAGCCTGATCTACCGTTGGCGCAAGCATGTGCCGGACGAAATCGCCGAGCGCTATCCGATCCTGGTCCTTACCGATGTCTGGTCGCGGGCCAGCGACCTCAGCCTGGGCGAGGCCAACCGGATCATCGACGAACTGCTGGCGCGCTGGGGGGAGAGCCGCGGCGATGGGCCGATGGGCGACCAGTACCTCTCCGCGCTGGCGGTGAAGGCGGTGGTGGCGTTGCAGAAGGACGATCTGGAACTGTGCATCGCCCTGGCTCGCCGGGTCGAGGTCCAGCTCGGGCAGAACGCTGCCTTCCTCGAAGTGGCGGTGTTGATCACCGCCGCGCTGGCCCAGGTGGTCCGTGGCCAGGGCGACCAGGCGCGGCGCCTGCTGGGACTGGCGCAGCAGCGCAATCATTTCCTCGAAGGGCGCTACCTGGACATGCAACTGGCCAACGTCGAGGTGATCCTCGCACTCGAGCAGGGCCAGGTGAAACAGGCGCAACTGCTCATCGAGCGGCTCCGCCAGCGCGCCCGGCCGCTGTTCGAGAAGTCCAGGAGCGCGCTGGCGCTGCCGACCATCACCGAGGCCCTGACCGCCTACTACAGGATCGAGCTGGACGGGCTGGAAGAGCGCCTGGGCTGGGCGCTCGGGCATGTGGATGTGATCAATCCGATCGATTTCTATGCCCAGGGACAGATCTGCCTGGCGCGCACCCAGCGCCTGCTGGGACGGCCGAAGGAGGCGCTGGCCAGCCTGGCGGCGATGCAGGCCCTGGCCTCGCGCAATCAGTCGTGGCGCTTCTTCGCCCAGGCCATGGCCGAAGAGATCAACCTGATCCTCCAGGACAGCGGCCCCGACCGCCTGAAGCGCGCCGAGCAGCGGTTGAAGAGCGTGGACTGGAACAAGATGGCCGCACACTACCGCAACATGGCCTTCAACCCGGTCAACTGGTCGCTGGGCGTGAGCCGCGTGCGCCTGTTGCAGGGGCGAGGACATTTCAGCGAGGCGCTGCACGAGATCACTCAGTTGCGCGGCACCTTGCAGCCCGGTTGGCACGGCCTGCAGCGCCTGCGCCTGGATATCCTGGCGGCGCTCAGCTATCAGCGCCTGGGCTACCAGGAACGGGCCAACAGCCTGCTCGGCGAATGCCTGATCAATGCCGAACGGGAAGGGGTGCGCAGCCTCTTCATCGAGGAAGGCGACGGCATTCGCCAGTTGCTCCAGCAACTCGAATCCACCGAGCGCCAGCCGGCGCTACAGACCTTCATTCGCGGCCTGCTCGGCATCTGGCCCGGGCAGGGCGTGCGCAAGCCCCAGGATGCGCTCGAGGAAGGCCTGACGGAGCGCGAGCGCGAAGTGGTCTGCCTGGCCGCACAGGGCCTATCCAACGAAGAAATCGGCCAGCGCCTGTCGCTGGCCCTGGGGACCGTCAAATGGCATCTGCACAACATCTACGAAAAGCTCAAGGTGCGCAATCGCACCCAGGCGATCCGGCGAGCCCGCGAGCTGAGCCTGCTCTGACCATGGGCCATCGCGACGGGGTTCCCGCCAGCACCATCCCGCTGTTGCAGACCAAGCTGTTCCCGCCAGGCGCCGGAGGGCTGCCGCTGCTGCCCCGCCAGGCGCTGATCGACCGCCTGTACGAGGCCCGCGGGCGACGCGCGATGGTGCTCAGCGCGCCGGCCGGCTTCGGCAAGAGCACCATCCTCTGCCAGTTGCGCCTGCGCCTGCTGGAGCAGGGCGCGGCGGTGGCATGGTT
>NZ_SCND01000252.1:0-9114 GCF_005503585.1 Pseudomonas sp. 2VD | reverse complement strand
CTTCCAATGACTCGCAAGGGACGCGCTAGCGATCAGCAGTACCTGGCGGTGCTCGCACGGCTCTACAGCGATGGCGCCCAACTCAGCAGTTCGCTGGCAACGTCGCCCCACTTGCTCGAAGGATTGCCAAGTTATCCATTTCAACGGGTGCGCTGCTGGATCGAAAGCAACGTCCCTGAGGCGAGCACACCAAGCCTCTACAAAACCACTTGGCATCCACTTTCCTGCGAAAACGCTCAATCGATCAGCACGCCCCCAACGAACGTGTTGTTGCTCACCCCAGATTCGCATTCCAGATACTGCTCAGCACTGCAACGGGCTTTCGGCCAAGTCTGGGCTGTGGACTCGGACCCCTGGATGAGGGCTGCCCAAGGACCCGATCACTGCGTGCCTGCCGCAATCGACACGCTTTGGCGAGAGTACCCGGAAGGATTCGACTGCGTTTACGCAGACCTGACTCATCTGCCGACAGACGAGCCAGACGCGGCAGTGATGGTGTGTGCCTATCTTCTGAGCATCGTGCGTAGTCTGACGCGAACGTACGCACAACTGCCTCGGCTTTGTGCGATCTGTGCAAGTCCGGGCGCAATGGCCCATCCCGATCATCCTTCAGCACTCGCTACTAGCGTGGCCGCCTTGTTCCGCACGGTCATGATCGAGTGTCCACAACTGCGGGCGTGCGTGGTGCATTTCGTCCAGCATTCGCCTGCGCAGCTGGATGATGAAAACGAGTCGAGGGTGTTACGGCAGGTGCTGCACAGCGATGAGGCGCTGGTGCACTGTAGCGACGGCACTGCTCAGGTCCCGCGCCTGGAGGCAGCGAACCTCGAGCAGACACCAATGAAGTTCGACAACGGCATAACGTATCTACTGCTGGGGGGCGGCGGAGGGATTGGCAGGCATTTGATACAGCGTCTTGTGGACGATCATGTCAGCGATATTCATGTGATTGGACGATCCATGCGGCCGACAGATGAACTGCAGGCAATCATGCGTAGCCATCCTCAGGTCCACTACCACTGTATGGATACCAGCAGTGAACAAGGGCGAGAAGAATGTCGTGCCTGGGCCAGCAGCGCTCGCCTGGGCAAGCTGTGCCTGTTCAATCTGGCGGTGGATCTGCAAGACAAGTTGTACGAAGACGTCAGCATCGAGGATCTGCGACGGGCGTTCGCAGCCAAATGCACAGCCATCCTCACGCTTTGCACTGTGCTTGCCGAACAAGGCTTGCAGATCCAGTGGGTGATCAACTTCTCATCCGCTACTGCGTTGCTGGGCAATGGAGGACAAGCGGCCTACGGGGCTGCCAGCGCCTTCCTTGACGCATTGCCAACCCAGCGCTTTGCCGCCGCAGCCAAAGTCTCCACCATCAACTGGGGCGTTTGGCTCGACGCCGGTGCTCTACGCGATCAGCCTCAACGTCAACACATCTTGCAAGCCGGCGGACTGCTGGGGCACTCGAGCGCCCAAGGCATCGATTACTTGAGTCAACTGATGGCCCAACCGCCTGGCAACAACGCATTCATGAAGTTGGACGTCGAGCAGCTCGCTGCCCGCTCGCCCGCATGCGCCAGGTTGCTTGAGCAGTTGACCCCGTCAACCCAGGCAAGCGCGATCTCGACCCCGGATTCTCTCACCCTGGCTGAGAGGCTCAGTACCTGTCACGACGAGCGAGCCAGGCGCTTGGAGCTCGAGCCGTGGCTGATGAAGACCGTGGACAACCTGGTAGGGCTGAACGCCTCGACACAACGCAGCTTCCAGGACATCAGCCAGGCGACGCTGGCCGAGTTGGGTTTCGACTCACTGGCAAAGGTGCAATTGCGCAATGCACTCACCACGCAGTTGGGCATTGATTACAGCATTAAGCAACTGCAGCAGATCGCCAATATGGACGCGCTCGCGCAGGTGGTCGCAACCTTGACCGGGACCGAACAATGGCGAGCGCCTGGCGCTCGACCGCAGTCACAGGATGGCGTGGAAACAGGGGAGTCCCCCGTGTCGATCCAGCAGGCTCGCTGGCTTTCGCTGATCGCCAAAGGGTACGGCCTGCGGGTCATTCCCTATCGAATTCATGCGCCGCTTCAGCGGGAGCATTGCTATGCGGCCTTGTCTCAAGTGCTGGACGAAGAACCGCTGCTGCGCACCTTTTTCCCGCAAGGTAGACCGCAGATCCGCTCGACCCACGAAGTACTGGACAGCTTCGACGCGCTTTTCGTGGATCTGCGAGATGTGGCCGATCCAGCCCAGCAGATTGGCGAGCAGGTGCGCGCAATGGCTCGCACGCTACCCCAGCCGCAGGTGAACGTGACCTGGGCACTGCGTTTCATTGACGTGGGAGCACCTTTTTTCATCGCGCTGCTAGGTGTGCAGCACCTGGAGTTCGATGGCAAATCGCTGACGCTGATGCTCGAACGATTCGCCCATTGCCTGCACGCCTTTACGCGAAATCAAACGCCACGCACACGTGCAGAGGGCCTGCGCTACGCCGACTACGCCAGAAGACAGGCCCAGTACCATAGCACTTGGGCAGAAGATGCTGCCTTCTTCCGGGGGCTATTCAACGCCTTCGAGGGTCCCACAGCGCTGCCTGACCACCCAGGGTTCACCTTGACGACGGTGGCGCCTTCAAGCCGATACAGTATTGAGTTGCCATCGGCCAATCGGCGCCTGTCGGCCTTGGGGGGCGAATACGGTTTCAGCGTATTCAATGCGGTCTTGTATGCCTACGCCTCCACCATGGCGCACGTTTTGCGGTGCGACAAGCTCATGATAAGCATGATCAATAGCGGCCGCGGTCTCGAGGAGTTCAACGATGTCATTGGCCCCTTCACTTCGCCTTGGCCCATTCCAATTACGGTGCATCACCAGTGGCTTGATGGCATAGGGATGGTCGCACGCACGATCAACGCCATGCAGGACTATCCGTTGATGCACCCAAGTATGCTGATTGATGTTGTCCCAGCGTTCGCGGGTATGGCACTGGATACCTACTTCTCCGATCTGGGAATCAACTTCCTCAACTATCGGCACACGGTCCCGGCGCCAGATCAGGTGCGTGTGGAAGGTGTAGAAATTCTCGGGCCCATCTCAGACAGTCTATTGGCCCAAGCGAATATAGAAGACATGCAGCGTGTCCCTGGCCTGCACCTGGTAGTCGAGATACTTGAAGACGACCTGCGCTTGAATTTCTGGCATCACAGTCAGCGCTTCAGCCACAAGCAGGTAGAAGGTTGGGCACAGTTGATGAGCCAGAAGCTCGATGCCCTACTCCAACTGACGGAGAGTGACGTGTGAGCCAGGACCGTATTTCATTGCTGTGCTTTTCCTACGCGGGAGGCAGCGCGAGTTTCTACGCACGCTGGCAACGTCTACTACCGATGGCTCAGGTCATACCTGTGGACTTGCCGCCACGGGGCCAGTCGCCCGGGGCTCCAGCGTTCAACAGCCGGGAAGCCACGATCACCTATCTTCTCGAGCAGGTGCAAAGCCGCTGCCGCGGCCGGTTCGCGCTGTTCGGGCATAGTCTTGGCGGTCGACTCGCCTTTGAGCTGCTCGTCAGTCTTGAGCAGCGTCTGGAACTGCGCGCAGAGGCACTGTTCGTCAGTGGCTGCCTGGCGCCCGAGCGCTTCGCCGTTGCCATGGGCGCCTATGAACGTGATCTGAGCGATCAGCGCCTGCTGCAGGTTCTACAGGAGTTGGGCGGTACGCCGCCAGAACTGATGAGCAACCCTGAACTCATGCAACAGGCTCTGCCGGTCATACGCGCAGATTTTCAGCTGGCCATCGACCTCTCCAGATGCCCGCCTGCGCAGGTATCGGCGCCCATCCATCTCGTACTGGGCGATAACGACCCGGTGACCGATCAGCAGCCCGATTACTCGGGCTGGGCGCGTCATACGTTGGGCAGGTGCCAATTGACGACGGTCGCAGGCGATCACTTCTTCATCCGCACGAACTTCGCAGCCGTAGCTGAGACGGTGGCACGAACGCTTCGTGAGGTCACCGCACATGCCTATTGAAATGCCTGCACACCAGTACCCAGCGCGTTGCTCGACGATTCAGGACATTCATCAGTGCATGCTCACGCTGTCCCGAACGGGGCCAGGTTGCGCTTATCGATGGTGCATCCTTGATTGGCAGACAGGCTCGCGCTTCGAACAGGCAGCCGATGCGCCATGCCCTGCCTCGAGTACCCGCAAACTGTTCATCCTCATCGCGGTACTGCGCGAAATCGAGACCGGTAACTGGCGGCTCGACGACAGGCTTTGGCTACTTCCGCAGGCGGCTGGCCAGCAGACGTGCGGGGCATTATGGCTGCTGGACGAACCCCGCGCGTTCACCATTGCGGAGTTGCTCAAATGCATGATGGCCCTGAGCGACAACGTAGCCACGTTCCATCTCGTCCGTCGGCTCGGCCTGCAGCGGCTCAATGCGTTTTCAAAGACGTTACAGTTGCAGCACACCCACCATGTCGGTGCCGTCCCCAACCCGCTGCTCGATGCAGATCATCCCCTGGAAGCGGTGAATACCACCACCGCTTCGGATCTGGTGAAAGCCCTGGAGTTGATGGTGCAGGGCGTCCAAGGCACCGGCAGGGGCCCGACATTCATTGCCCCAGAACTGTGTGAATTCGGCCTGGCGTGCATGCGTGGGCAACAAGACACCACGGCAATCCGAAGTTGGCTCGACGATGCCAGTCACGTAGGTGACAAACACGGCATTGGTTATCGCAATTACAACAACGTGGGTTACTTCATGCGCCAAGGTCAGGTGAAGGTGATCGTTTCGGTCATCGTTGACGATCTGAACCATGTCGCTCCCACCACGTGTGCATTTGCCCACGCCAGAGACTTCATTGGGCTGTTTTCACGCCTGCTCGATGACTATTGCACACTTCAGCATGATTAACGGAGCCGGGCCCATGACCCTCTCATTGGCGAAGTCCTATAACGGAAAAACTGACTTGTACGAGCGCGCAAGACCGCTCTACCCCAGCGCCGCGATCACGTGGATCGATCACTGCGTTCCACGCCTGTCGACGCTACCGATTGTCGATATCGGTGCAGGAACAGGTATTCTCACTCGCCAGCTTGGCGCTTTAGGACTTCCCATGATCGGCATCGAACCCAACAGTCAGATGCTCGCTCAAGCGCGTAACCGTGACCAGAACGCAGATTATCGACAGGGATCTGCCGAAGAAACCGGACTGGCCTCAGGCTCGGCTCGTGCAATTGTGTGCGGCCAATCCTTCCATTGGTTCGATACTCGGCGAGCGGCTGAGGAGTTTCGCCGAATCCTGAATGTCGGCGGACCGGTCATACTGGCGTGGAACATCAGAAGCCCTGACCACGACGCCTTCCATATCGCTTATGAAGCCATGCTCGCACAACTGTTCGAGCACTACGCACAGACGCTCGACATCGACCGGGAACTCGAGGACCGCGTGAACGACTTTTACGCTGGGCCGTTCGAGGAACGCAGGTTTGCCAATGCCCAGCAGTTGGGGATTGATGAATTCATCGACAGAACCCTGTCGTGCTCGTACGCCGCGTTGCCGGGAACCACCGAGTACGAAGCTGCGATTACGGCCCTGCAAGCGCTTCATCGACAATTCCAGGTGCAAGGTCGAGTATCGCTTCGGTATTCAACGCGTGTCGTCCATGGCTTTATCTAAACCTCTGGCGCTTGCGTCGCTGTGTCACGGCCGTGGATTGATCGTTCCTTTGTCGGCGTTGCCGACATTGGCGCGTGCCGCATTCATGGCCTACTTCCTGGTGTACTTGAAGGTCAACTTCGGCCTTGCAGTGGACCAAATAGGGCTGTTCATCGCTGGTTTTGTCTTGTTCAGTTCTCTGGTGAGCTTAGTGGCGGGGGCGCTGACCGACCGGTTAGGGCCCAAGTGGGTGATGGTACTTTCACCACTGCTGCAAAGCGCGGCCTATGTGGGACTGCAACTGTGCGACTCGTTGATCGTTGCGTTCATGCTGTGTCTGATCCTGAACTTGGCGTACCTGGCTTCGGAGACTGCGGTGCGTCTGTGCATCGCTCGCTGGTTCAGTGCGCATCAGACGGCAGGCGTCCTCTCGGTGAAGTACAGCCTGACCAACATCGCCTACGCCGTCGGGCCATTGATGGGTCTTTGGCTGCACAGCCTCGGCGGAAGTCCGCTACTACTGTGTGCAGTCATGGCTTCACTGTTGATGGCTGCAGCCTTTCTCCCCTGGCAGCCAAGCGACTGTGGCAGCGACGACTCCACGCCCCAGGAAGCGATGCTGTCGACCCTCAGGAGCATGGTCGCAGATCGAACATTACTGACCTACACGCTGGCGACTATCTTGCTCGCAGGCGTGTTTGGCCAGTTTCATCTCTACATCGGCCAATATTTGCTGACGCGCTACTCGGTCCAGCAGATGTACGAAATCATCAATGTCGTTTTCATCACTAACGCGCTGACGTCCGCCTGTTTGCAATATGTGTTGGGCCGTCACGTCTCAGTTGAACATTTCGCGCGCTGGGTCGGACTCTCCCTGGCGGCCTTTGCCATTGGACTCATTGGCTTCGGCACGTCCAGCACACTAGTGGGATGGATACTGTTCACGCTGATATTCACCGTCGGCGAAATCATCGTGCAGCCTGTCGAATTTCTGTTCATCACTGAAATCGCGCCTGCACACCGCGCCGGGGCCTACTACAGTTCGCAGAATCTAACGTATTTGGGTGCCGCCTCCACTCCGCTGATGGCCGGGCTGATCCTTTCTCAGGTGAGCCCGATCTGGCTCTTGGTTTATCTTCTGACACTGCTCGCCACAGGCGGGGGCATATTGCTGCGACACAGTCGGAAAATCCGCCCAACCGTACTCGTCGACGAGCACGGTGGCGGAGGGTGAGCGTAGGTTCAGTAGGATTTGGCAAATAGCGCCATTGTCTTGGTCGCTTGCCCAGTGAACAAACAATGGTGTGTATCACCTGATTGTTGTAGGGGCAGACAACGGACACTGACGCCCATGCCTGAGAGCCCCTCTTCTACGTGAGGATGATCCACAAAAGGCGCCAGTACGAATGGCGCAGTCTGCTGCTCCTCCTCGAACGCTCGCTTAAAATCGCTCAATGAAGTTACGGTGATCGTCCGTTCCAGTAAACGCTGACTGGCCTGTTCCAATAGTCGGTCCTGTATCCCCTGAAGTCGCTGACTTACGCTATCGATAAAGTGTTCGACTGTCGAACTTTCAACGTCTTTGGGCTCGGTCCGAAGACTTAACGACACCGTGTTTGCCAGAACTTCCCTGGCGCCAATCTCAACCCGTATCGGAACACCTCGTTTAATGTGGTACCACTTCTTGTCCGCACCGCTTAGTTCTCGTTTATCCACCAGCGCTCGTACCGGCTGATCGTCCCAGCGCTGCGCTGACAGCTGCGAGCGCAGTACTTCGCAAGCCTCCAGGATCGACTGCCTGTCCGACTCATCGCGAACGACGGGCACGATAACTATCTGCACGGGCGCCACTTTGGGTGGAACCCGCAAACCATCATCGTCACCGTGCGTCATGATCATTGCGCCGATCATTCGTGTGGATACCCCCCAGGAGGTCGTCCAGGCGAATGCTCGCTGACCGTCGCGATTGATGAAGCGGATATCGGAAGCTTTAGCGAAATTCTGCCCCAGAAAATGCGACGTACCCGCCTGCAACGCCTTACCATCCTGCATCATGGCTTCGATGGTGTAGGTATCGACCGCGCCAGGAAAGCGCTCCCAGGAGCACTTGAGGCCCTTGATGACTGGGATCGCCAGGTGGTCGTGGACGAAGTCCGCGTAGATATTCAATATTCTCAGGGTTTCCTCCAGGGCCTCCTCTTTGCATGCATGGGCCGTATGGCCTTCTTGCCATAGGAACTCCGAAGTTCGTAGGAAGATCCGCGGTCGCATTTCCCAGCGCAGCACATTGGCCCACTGGTTGATCAGCAATGGCAGATCCCGATAACTCTGCACCCAGCGAGCAAATGAGGCGCCTATCACCGTTTCGCTGGTCGGCCTGATGATCAGCGGCTCTTCGAGTTCGCCGGCGGCCACCAGAGCACCCTCTGCGTCCTGCTCGAGACGATGATGGGTGACGACTGCGCACTCTTTGGCGAAGCCCTCGACATGATCGGCCTCCTTTTGCAGAAACGACAATGGAATCAATAACGGAAAGTAAGCATTGACATGGCCCGTCTCCTTGAAGCGCCTGTCCAGTTCTTGCTGAATATGTTCCCAAATACCATAACCCCAGGGTCGAATGACCATGCAACCCCTTACTGGCGAATTCTCAGCCATCTCAGCGTGCTGGACGACTTGCTGATACCACTCTGGAAAGTTCTCGGCTCGCGTAGGTTTGATTGCAGTTTTCATACAGGCTCTACATAGCAGATGATTTGGAATGTAAAACTATCAGCATAGACGCGCTGCGGCAGAACGCGAGGGTGTCCGAAATTTTGTGCAACCGTCTCAGGGTTCTACCCCATTTCCACGGACGGTTTCAAAAGAGCTGAAAACCTCAAATCCTGCCGAGCAGTCCTGCGCCGCATTCTCGGATTGTGGAATCGCTCGATGTATTCGAACACATCACGCCTGGCTGCATCGAGCGTCTGACAGTGTACCCGATAGACCCATTCGCGCTTGAGTATGCCAAAGAACCGATCGTGTTCCAGGAAGTGGTGTAAGTAAGGTCAAGCCGAAGCGCCGTCAGGTGTGAGAGGAAGACCATCGTGGTTCTGGTAAAGGTTGAGCTTGTAGAAGCAACCCATAACCAGGAGAACCACGATGACCAAAGCCACTATTGCATTAGGCGAGCTCGCCGAGAAAAAGGCGGATGCCGATCTGCTCAAGTACATGATCCAGTTCGTCGCCCAGCGTCTGATGGAACTGGATGTCGAAGTGCTGTGCGGTGCCAGCTACGACGTCAAGAGTAGCGAGCGCAGTAACAGCCGCAATGGATACCGCGAGCGTCTCTGGCAAACCCGCTTGGGTGACGTTGATCTGCGCATTCCCAAATTGCGCCAGGGTAGCTATTTCCCGTCCTTTCTGGAGGCGCGTCGCACCGCCGAGAAGGCATTGGCGGCGGTGATCCAGGAAGCCTA
>NZ_SCND01000251.1:0-9166 GCF_005503585.1 Pseudomonas sp. 2VD | reverse complement strand
AGTTGGTGAAGGTCCGGGTCGCCGCCTACCCCGGCCAGGTGTTCGACGCCGAGATCGCCGCCATCAACCCCAAGGTCGACAACGAGACCCGCAACCTGCAGGTCCGCGCCGCCCTGGAGAACCCGGACGGCAAGCTGCTGCCGGGCATGTTCGCCAACCTCGAGGTGATGTTGCCTGGCGAGGAACAACGCGTCGTGGTGCCGGAGACGGCGATCACCTTCACCCTCTACGGCGACTCGATCTACGTCGTCGGGCAGAAGAAGGACGAGCAGGGCCAGGTGTCGAAGGATGACAAGGGCCAGCCGCAACGGGTCGTCGAGCGCCGCTTCGTCAGGATCGGCGAACGCCGCGAAGGCCTGGCGGTGGTGCTCGAAGGCCTGGAGGGCGGCGAGCAGGTAGTGACTTCCGGGCAACTGAAGCTCGACAACGGCGCCGCGGTGGCCATCGTCGCCGAGCGGGACCTCCAGCAAGAGCACTGAGTCGCGCGCCTTCCCGCTCCAAGGCGGAAGGCTTGCCAAGGGACTGAAACATGGCTTTTACCGATCCGTTCATCCGTCGTCCGGTCCTGGCGAGCGTGGTCAGCCTGCTGATCGTCCTGCTCGGCATGCAGGCCTTCAGCAAGCTGGTGATCCGCGAGTATCCGCAAATGGAGAACGCGCTGATCACGGTGACCACGCTCTACGCCGGAGCCAACGCGGAGACCATCCAGGGCTACATCACCCAGCCGCTGCAGCAGAGCCTGGCCAGCGCCGAAGGCATCGACTACATGACCTCGGTGAGCCGGCAGAACTATTCGACCATCTCCATCTACGCGCGGATCGGCGCCAATACCGATCGCCTGGTCACCGAGCTGCTGGCCAAGTCCAACGAAGTGAAGAGCCAACTGCCGCCGGACGCCGAGGACCCGGTGCTGCAGAAGGAGGCCGCGGATGCCTCGGCGCTGATGTACATCAGCTTCTACAGCGAGCAGATGAACAACCCGCAGATCACCGACTACCTGTCGCGGGTGATCCAGCCCAAGCTGGCGACCCTGCCCGGTATCGCCGAGGCGGAGATCCTCGGCAACCAGGTGTTCGCCATGCGCCTGTGGCTGGACCCGGTGAAGATGGCCGCGTTCGGCGTCACCGCCGGCGAGATCAACCAGGCGGTGCAGCAGTACAACTTCCTCGCCGCCGCCGGCGAGGTGAAGGGCCAGTTGGTGGTCACCAGCGTCAATGCTTCCACCGACCTCAAGTCGCCCCAGGCCTTCGCCGCCATCCCGGTGAAGACCGACGGCGACCGCCGGGTGCTGATGGGCGATGTCGCACGGGTCGAACTGGGCGCCGCCAGCTACGACGCGATCAGTTCGTTCAATGGGATTCCCTCGGTCTACATCGGCATCAAGGGCACGCCCAGCGCCAACCCGCTGGACGTGATCAAGGAAGTGCGGGCGAAGATGCCCGAACTGGAAGAGCAATTGCCGCCCAACCTCAAGGTGTCCATCGCCTACGACGCCACGCGCTTCATCCAGGCCTCCATCGACGAAGTGGTGAAGACCCTCGGCGAGGCGGTGCTGATCGTCATCGTGGTGGTGTTCCTGTTCCTCGGCGCGTTCCGTTCGGTACTGATCCCGGTGGTGACCATTCCGCTGTCGATGATCGGCGTGTTGTTCTTCATGCAGGCCATGGGCTACTCGATCAACCTGCTGACCCTGCTGGCGATGGTCCTGGCCATCGGCCTGGTGGTGGACGACGCGATCGTGGTGGTGGAAAACATCCACCGCCACATCGAGGAGGGCAAGCCGCCCTTCGAGGCCGCCCTGGAGGGCGCGCGGGAGATCGCCGTGCCGGTGGTCAGCATGACCATCACCCTCGCCGCGGTCTACGCGCCGATCGGCTTTCTCACCGGCCTCACCGGCGCCCTGTTCAAGGAATTCGCCTTCACCCTGGCCGGCGCGGTGATCATTTCCGGGATCGTCGCCCTGACCCTGTCGCCGATGATGTGCTCGCGCCTGTTGCGCCACGAGGAGAATCCCTCGGGCCTGGCGCATCGCCTCGACCTGATCTTCGAGGGCCTGAAGCGACGCTACCAGCGCGCCCTCCACGGCACCCTGGACACCCGTCCGGTGGTCCTGGTGTTCGCCGTGCTGGTACTGGCGCTGATCCCGGTACTGCTGATGTTCACCAAGAAGGAGCTGGCGCCGGAAGAGGACCAGGGCATCGTGTTCCTCATGACCAACTCGCCGCAGACCGCCAACCTCGACTACCTGAATCGCTACACCGCCGAGTTCGAAGGCATCTTCCGCAGCTTCCCGGAGTATTACTCGGCGTTCCAGATCAACGGCTACAACGGCGTCCAGGCCGGCATCGGCGGCATGCTGCTCAAGCCCTGGGACGAACGCGAAAAGAGCCAGATGGAATTGCTCCATGCGGTGCAGGCGAAGCTCAACGAGATTCCCGGCGTGCAGATCTTCGCCTTCAACCTGCCGTCGCTACCGGGCACCGGCGAGGGCCTGCCATTCCAGTTCGTGCTCAACACCGCCAACGACTACGAGTCGCTGCTGCAAGTGGCGCAACGGGTGAAGCAGCGCGCCAGCGAGTCCGGCAAGTTCGCCTTCCTCGATCTCGACCTGGCGTTCGACAAACCCGAGCTGGTGGTCGACATCGACCGCGAGAAGGCCGCGCAGATGGGCGTCTCCATGCAGGACCTGGGGGTGGCGCTGGCCAGCCTGCTCGGCGAGGGCGAGATCAACCGCTTCACCATCGACGGGCGCAGCTACAAGGTCATCGCCCAGGTCGAACGCCCCTATCGCGACAATCCCGGCTGGCTCGGCAGCTACTACGTGAAGAGCCGCAACGGCCAACTGGTCGCCCTCTCGACCCTGATCGAGACCCACGAACGGGCACGGCCGCGGCAACTGAACCAGTTCCAGCAGCTCAACTCGGCGATCATCTCCGGCTTCCCCATCGTCAGCATGGGCGAGGCCATCGAGACGGTTCAGCAGATCGCCCGCGAGGAGGCCCCGCGCGGCTTCGCCGTCGACTACGCCGGCGCTTCCCGGCAATACGTGCAGGAAGGCAGCGCATTGCTGGTCACCTTCGGACTGGCCCTGGCGATCATCTTCCTGGTCCTCGCCGCACAGTTCGAAAGCTTCCGCGATCCGCTGGTGATCATGGTCACCGTGCCGCTGTCGATCTGCGGTGCGCTGATACCGCTGTTCCTCGGCGTGTCGAGCCTGAACATCTATACCCAGGTCGGCCTGGTGACACTGATCGGCCTGATCAGCAAACACGGCATCCTGATCGTCGAGTTCGCCAACCAGTTGCGCCACGAACAGGGGCTGGAGCGTCGCGAGGCCATCGAGCAGGCCGCCGCGATCCGCCTGCGGCCAGTACTGATGACCACCGCGGCGATGGTGCTCGGGGTGATCCCGCTGATCCTCGCCACCGGCGCCGGGGCGGTCAGTCGCTTCGACATCGGCATCGTGATCGCGACCGGCATGTCGGTGGGCACCCTCTTCACCCTGTTCGTCCTGCCGTGCATCTACACCCTGGTGGCCAGGCCGGATGCCCCGCCAGGCGTGACGCAAGCGGCAAACGCACACTGATCGGAAACGGCGGACAGCGACAACAGCGCTGTCCGCCGGCGCTGTCGCTCCATCCCACAGCCCTCCGGGCGCGATCCTATGTCCGCCGGCAGCCGCCTCCAGTAGACTGCCCGCTGAAACGCAGTGGTGAGACGAGCATGGCCGAGAGCGCTTTTTCCGAACGTATCGTGCAGAACCTGCTGGATACCGACTTCTACAAGCTGACCATGATGCAGGCGGTGCTGCACAACTATCCCAACGCCGAGGTGGAGTGGGAGTTCCGCTGCCGCAACCAGGAAGACCTACGCCTGTACCTGCCGGCCATCCGCGAACAACTGGAATACCTGGCGGGCCTGGCGATCAGCGACGAGCAACTGGCCTTCCTCGAACGGATTCCCTTCCTCGCGCCGGACTTCATCCGCTTCCTCGGGTTATTCCGCTTCAACCCGCGCTACGTGCAGACCGGCATCGAGAACGACGAATTCTTCCTGCGCCTGAAAGGCCCCTGGCTGCACGTGATCCTCTTCGAAGTGCCGCTGCTGGCGATGATCAGCGAGGTGCGCAACCGCGCCCGCTACCCGGCCGCCACCGTCGAGCAGGCGCGCGAACGCCTGCAGGAAAAGTTCGATTGGCTGCGCCGGGAGGCCAGCGCCGAGGAACTGGCCGGCTTCAAGATGGCCGACTTCGGTACCCGCCGCCGCTTCTCCTATCGGGTCCACGAGGCGGTGGTGAGCGGTCTGAAGGAGGACTTTCCGGGCTGCTTCGTCGGCACCAGCAACGTCCACCTGGCACGCAAGCTCGACCTCAAGCCCCTCGGCACCATGGCCCACGAATGGCTGATGGCCCACCAGCAGCTCGGTCCGCGCCTGATCGACAGCCAGAGTGCCGCGTTGGACTGCTGGGTCCGCGAATACCGTGGGCTGCTCGGCATCGCGCTGACCGACTGCATCACCACCGATGCCTTCCTGCGCGACTTCGACCTCTATTTCGCCAAGCTCTTCGACGGCCTCCGCCACGACTCAGGCGACCCATTGCTGTGGGCGGAAAAGACCATCGCCCACTACCTCAAGCTGGGCATCGACCCGCTGACCAAGACCCTGGTGTTCTCCGACGGCCTCGACCTGCCGCGGGCCCTGAAGATCTATCGCGCGCTACAGGGCCGGATCAACGTCAGCTTCGGCATAGGCACGCATTTCACCTGCGACCTGCCGGGCGTCGAGCCGATGAACATCGTGGTGAAGATGAGCGCCTGCAACGGCCATCCGGTGGCGAAGATCTCCGATACGCCCGGCAAGGCGCAATGCCGGGACCCTGACTTCATCCACTACCTCAAGCACGTGTTCCAGGTCGCCTAGGGCAAGCCTGGCGCGCCGCGGCAAGGTGGCGCATGAGGCCTGGTCCTTATTCGGCCCATGCCTCCGACGATCTCATCGCCCATGAAAAAGCCCCGCCAAGGCGGGGCTTTTTCGACAAGGAGACTCAGCGCGACAGGCTGGCTCCCCCCTGGGAAAGACCGAACATCAGCAGCAGGATGTCCTTGTTCGGCTGGACCTCCTGGCGCGTCGGCCGCTCGGCCTTGAGCACCGAAGGCGTCGGGCAGTACTCATGACCGCCGTTCATCTGCACCACGTTCGGCGCGGGTTCGTGCCAGGCGGCAGCCGCGGCTGTAGCCACGGCGAGAGCGCCGACCAGCAACAAACCTCGAGTGATTTCTAATTTCATATCTGCAACCCTTTGATGGCGCTGCCAAACGCCGTCTGGTAACCATAGATGAAGGCTTGCCACTGCGCGCCAGTCCACGACGAACGGCGCTTCAACTGCTTCAGGTCGTGCTGGGACGCCTTGTTCACCGTAAGGCGGCGGCGGCTCTTCTCCAGGTCGATCAGCGCTACTTCGATGGCCTCGCCCTCGACGCGGACGAAGATGTGCTTCGGATAGAGACAACCGTGCTGCCAGTGGGCGAGATTCATCCGGGCAATGGTAGCGCCGATTTGTTGCAGAATTCTTTGGTGCTTCGCTTCGCCCCAGCGGTCCTGGTCACCGCGCGCATAGCACTCGTCGAGGCTGGAGAAACCCTCCAGGGCTTCGGTCACCAGTAGCGCCTGCCACTGTCCGTCGACTTTGCGGCAGCCGGAATAGACCAGGCGCGGCACGCGAATACCAAGCGACTCGAAGGCCCGTAGCGCATCGCGCTCGCGCATGGCGGTGGGATAGCCGAAAGGGCGCTGCCAGTCGCGGTAGACGTGGCCGGTCTGCTGCTTGCGATAGAGCAGCCGTCCATCGCCGGTGTACACCCGCTGCACGCCGCTGGCCCCGCCGCGGCGCTCGTTGGGCTCCTCGACCCAGCTGCCGGGTACCTGCAACCACTGGTCGATGGCGGAGTCGCCGGAGATACGTTGCAGGGATGCCAGATCGGGAGCCATCGTTATTCCTTTCGCAAGATATAGACCCGCCACATGTGATACAGCGGGATGAAATCGAGATGCTTCTGGACGACGAAGCCGGCGTCGCGGAACTCGCGCTCGACCGTTTCGGCTGGTAACACGAAGCGGTTCTGGTAGCCGGTCTGTTCCCCGTTCGCTACCCGCCGTGCCTCCATGCGCCTACGCTTCCAGGCCTTGAAATTGCCATCGACCCAGAGGGAAAGAATCACGCTGTCCCGCGTGACCCGGTGAAACTCGCGGAGCAGGACGCGTCGATCATCCGCCTCGCCGATGTGGTGGAGCAGCCGCATGCAGAAGATATTGTCCACCGAGCTGTCCGGCAGGTCGATGGCGAAAGCGGAAGTCTGCAAGGGCCGTACCCGTTTCACCACACCGTCCGGCTGGCCGGCGCAGGCGACCGCCAGCATGTCCGCGGAATTGTCGGCGCCGATGATCACCCGGTTGTCCTTTTCCGCCAGCAGCGGCCAGAAGCGTCCGGCGCCACAGGGCAGGTCGAGCACCAGGTTGGGCTGCCCTGCGAGCTTCAGCGCGTGCCGGGCGAGTTGGACGTCGCGCCGGTGGGAAAGTTTCCGGGCGAGGCCGTCCTGATGCTTCTTCAGGTAGGCCTCAGCATGCTCGCGATCATACTTGTGAGAAAAGTCGAGGTCGACAGGCGGATTGTTCATGACGGGAACTCCAGGATTCATGAGACGAACGGTATGAATCCAGCCGTCAAGCTCGGGTCAAGGGGTGGTGAATTTTTCGTCAAGCAACATCGAGTAAAACTTCGAACCGGCAGCCGTGCGGCTCCACCGCGCTGAGGGTTACGCTCCAGCCCTCGGCCGCGCAGATCCGCTTCACCAGCGAGAGCCCGAGGCCAAGGCCTTCGCCGCGCCCGGAGCTGGAACTGCCGCGAACGAAGGGCATGAAGATGCGTTCGCGTTGTTCTTCCGGGACGCCCGCCCCGGTGTCCTCGACGCTGAAACCATGCTCGTCGAGGGTCAGCGTGATGCTCCCGGCATCGGTGTAGTGGGTCGCGTTGCGCAACAGGTTGCCCATCACCGCGCGCAGCAGTGGCGCGTTGAACTGGCCGGCGCAGGCACCTTCGTTGCGGTAGTGCAGGGTCAGTCCTCGCGCCTCGACCTGTTCGCGCCAGACCTGGACCAGGTCGTCGGCGATGCTCTCCAGGCTACCGTGGGGCGCCAGGCTTTCCTCGCCCTTCTGCGCACGCGCCAGCAACAGGAAGGTTTGCACCAGGTCGCGCATCTCCTCGGTGGCCTTGGTCATCCGCTCCAGTTGGCCACGGGCGCGCGGGCCGAGGCTGGGTTCTTCGGCCAGCAGTTCGCATGAGGTGGCGATGACCATCAACGGCGTACGCAACTCATGACTGACGTCGCTGGTGAACAATTGCTCGCGCTTGAGCGCGTCGCGCAGGCGGCCAAGGGTCTCGTCGAAGGAAGCGGCCAGCTCGCCGACCTCGTCGTTGGCGTAGTCCGGCGCCAACGGCGGCGCCAGACCGAGCAACTGTTCGCGATGCCGCACCTGGCGCGCCAGGCGCACCACCGGCTCCATCACCTTGCGCGCGAGCATCCAGCCAAGCAGGCCGGCCAGGGCGATGCTCAGCACGTAGCCGGTCAGCACCGAGGCGTAGAGCACCTGCTCGCGCGCTTCGAAATCGCTCTGGTCCTGCAGCAGGACGAAACGGCGACCATCGATATCGCGCACCAGCGCATGGAACGACAAGTCGCCCTCGAACACTTCGTGGAAACCGACATCCAGTTGGTCCAGCGCCGGCGGCATGGCGTAGGAGCCCTGGCCGTCGCTGATGAAGAAGCGCATGCCGGGATCGAGCACCGGGTTGCGTCCCTGGGCCAGGTCGTCGCGCAGGATGCGCTCCAGTTCGCCGCCCAGGTCGCGGGAAATCAGGCGCTCCTCGATGATGTGGACCACGCCGACGATGCCGGCGGAGAACAGTCCCCCCACGGCGACCGTCATCAACATGAAGGCGATGACGATCCGGCGGGCGAGGCTCTGCTTATACTCCATTCGGCTCCTCCGCCAGGCGGTAGCCAACGCCATGCACCGTATGCAGCAAGGCCACGGAGAATGGCTTGTCGATCACCTGACGGAGTTGATGGACGTGGCTGCGCAGGCTGTCGCTGTCCGGGCAGTCGTCGCCCCAGACCGCTTCTTCCAGGGCATCCCGGCGCACCACATGGGGGCTCTTCTGCATCAGCACGGCGAGCAGCTTGAGGCCGATCGGGTTGAGCTTGAGCGACTTGCCCGCGCGCTTGACCTCCAGGGTGTCCAGGTCATAGCTCAGATCGGCCACGCTCAGCTCGCGGCGGCCGCCACCCTGGGCGCGACGCAGCACCGCCTCGATGCGTGCGGAAAGTTCGGAAAGGGCGAAGGGCTTGACCAGGTAATCGTCGGCGCCGGAACGAAACCCCTGCAGGCGGTCGTCCAACTGGTCGCGGGCGGTGAGCATGATCACCGGCGTATCGCGCCGTGCGTCTTCGCGCAGGCGCCGGCACAGGGCATAGCCGTCGATTCCCGGCAGCATCACGTCGAGCACGATCAGGTCGTAGTGCTCGGTGGCCGCCAGGTGCAGGCCGGACAGCCCGTCCTGCGCGCAATCCACGGTATAGCCCTTGAGCGACAGGTAATCGGCCAGGTTGGCCAGGATGTCGCGGTTGTCTTCGACCACCAGTATTCGCATGTCCCACTCCTTCGCAGGAAGACCGATCGAGCGCCTCTCGCGCATTTACGGATTCTTCACCGGCGATTCACACCGGCTCTACGCTCGCCACCAGAGACTGCATGGCGTCTTCCACGGCCGCCGATCATAGCGGCTTTGCGGATGCGCACGAACCCCGGCGGTGGATTTAACCAGCGTCGAAGTCAAGAGAACGTCAACGCCAGCGTTGGAGATCGCATGACCCAGGCCGCCGTCCATTCCCCTTCCCGTCCATTCAACCCCTGGCTGTTCCTCGCCCTGCCGCTGGGCCTGGCGGCACTGCTGCTGGCCTTCGAGCCGGTGACCCTCGACCTCGCCCTGGCCAACCTGATGTACGACCCGGGCGCCGGCTTCATCGGCCGGCACAGCTGGTTCCTGGAGAACATCCTGCACGACCGGGTCAAGCAACTGGTGATCGCCATCAGCGTCCTCGGCCTGCTG
>NZ_SCND01000250.1:0-9174 GCF_005503585.1 Pseudomonas sp. 2VD | reverse complement strand
TTGCACGATGGCATCGGCAAGGTGCGCGAGGTGTTGGCGCGGGTCCTGGCCGGCTAGGCGGCCATCGCAACGAAAAAAAAAGGCCGCTATTGCGGCCTTTTTCGCTATTGCGCAGGAGGTGCGGCGTCGAAACCGCCTTCGACGGGAGGCGCGTCCGCCGGTGCCTGCTGTTCTTCCAGTTCCATGGGATTGGGGGCGGCGGGACGGGCGCCGACCGGCACCACCTTGATCAGGATGCCCAGGCTCGGATGGTCGAGATAGGTCAGTTCGCCATTCTTCAGCCGCGTGCCCTGCCTTATGTGCTGGCTGCCGGCGAGGAAACCGTCGTCGCCGAAGCGATTGACCCAGAAATCGGCCTCCATGTCGACGAAGCGCACCTGGCTGAGGGTCAGCGTACCTTCCACCGGGAAATGATGATCCTGTTCCTGGCCTTCGCTGAGGGCGATCTTCACCGGGGTCTCGCCGATGTCCTGGCGCCAGGCCTTGTGCAGCAGCACGGTGTAGCCGTTGTCCTGGCTGAGCTTGGCGAGCTGGTTGTCGAGCGCGGTGGCGCGCAGGGCGTCGCTGGCCAGCGGCTGTGCGCCGGTGGCCCAGTCGTCCGGCGCCGGCTGGCTGGACGGCACGGCATCGCCGGCCTGGCGGAACACCACCAGTTCCACCTGGTAGGGACCGCCGGCGAATGCCGCGGGGGCGGCCAGTGAGAGCAGCAGGGCAAGGCAACGGAACAAGCGCATAGGCTAATCCTTAGGTGGTTTGCGGTGTCAGGCGCTCGAACAGCGCCTCCAGGGTATTGAAGCGTTCTTCCGGTCGTTCCATGGGCACCTGGAAGCGGAACAGGGTTGCGCCTTCGAACTTGTAGCGGTTCGGCTGGCCCTGGATCAGCTTGATCAGTACCAGCGGGTCGACCTGGGTATCGGCGGCGAATTCTATACGACCGCCCTGCGGTCCGGCATCGACCTTGAGGATTCCAAGTTTTTCCGCCTGCAGCTTCAGAAGGGTCAGGCGCATCAGGTTCTTCGCCGGATCGGGCAGGAGCCCGAAGCGGTCGATCATCTCCACCTGCAACTCGCGCAAACCTTCCTCGTCAGGGGCGTTGGCGATGCGCTTGTAGAGGATCAGCCGGGCATGCACGTCGGGCAGGTAATCCTCGGGGATCAGCGCAGGCACCCGCAGGTTGACCTCCGGCCCACCGCCCAGCGGCTGCTCGAGGTTCGGCTGCTCGCCCTTGCGGATGGCCTTCACCGCCCGTTCGAGCATTTCCATGTAGAGGGTGAAGCCGACCGCCTGGATCTGCCCGCTCTGGCCGTCGCCGAGCAACTCGCCGGCGCCGCGGATCTCCAGGTCGTGGGTGGCGAGGACGAAGCCGGCGCCCAGGTCCTGGGCGTTGGCGATGGCTTCCAGGCGCTTCTCGGCGTCCGGGGTCATCTGACGGCGCGGCGGTGTCAGCAGGTAGGCGTAGGCCTGGTGGTGGCTGCGACCGACGCGGCCGCGCAACTGGTGCAACTGGGCCAGGCCGAACTTGTCGGCGCGCTCGATGAGGATGGTGTTGGCGCTGGGCACGTCGATGCCGGTCTCGATGATGGTCGAGGCCACCAGCACGTTGAAGCGCTTGTGGTAGAAGTCGCTCATCACCTGTTCCAGCTCGCGCTCGTGCATCTGTCCGTGGCCGATGCCGATGCGCGCCTCCGGGACCAGTTCGGCGAGGTCGCGGGCGCACTTCTCGATGGTCTTCACTTCGTTGTGCAGGTAGTACACCTGGCCGCCGCGCAGCAGTTCGCGGAGCAGCGCTTCCTTGATCACCGCGTTCTGCTGCTCCATGACGAAGGTGCGCACCGACAGGCGGCGCGCCGGCGGCGTGGCGATGATGGACAGGTCGCGCATGCCGGAGACGGCCATGTTCAGGGTCCGCGGGATCGGCGTGGCGGTGAGGGTGAGGATATCCACTTCGCTGCGCAGGGCCTTGAGCTGCTCCTTCTGGCGCACCCCGAAGCGGTGTTCCTCGTCGATCACGACCAACCCCAGGTTGGCGAACTTCACGTCTTCCTGGAGCAGCTTATGGGTCCCGATGAGGATGTCGATCTTGCCTTCGGCCAGTAGCCGCGCGGCGTTCTCGACTTCCTTGGCGCTCTTGAAGCGGCTCATCACCTCGACGCTCACCGGCCAGTCGGCGAAGCGGTCGCGGAAGCTGTTGTAGTGCTGCTGGGCGAGCAGGGTGGTGGGCACCAGCACCGCCACCTGCTTGCCGCTATGCACGGCGACGAACGCCGCGCGCATCGCCACTTCGGTCTTGCCGAAGCCGACGTCGCCGCAGACCAGGCGGTCCATGGGCCTGGGCGCGAGCATGTCGGCGACCACCGCCTCGATGGCGCTTTGCTGGTCCGGCGTCTCCTCGAACGGGAAGCCGGCCGAGAAGGTCGCGTAGTCGGCCTGCGGATCCTTGAACGCGAAGCCTTCGCGGGCGGCGCGGCGGGCGTAGATGTCGAGCAGTTCGGCGGCGACGTCGCGAACCTGTTCGGCGGCCTTGCGCTTGGCCTTCTGCCAGGTTTCCGAGCCGAGTCGGTGCAGCGGCGCCAGGGCGTCGTCGGCGCCGGTGTAGCGGGCGATCAGGTGCAGGTTGGCGACCGGCACGTAGAGTTTGGCGTCCTCGGCGTATTGCAGCATGAGGAATTCCGCCTGCTGGTTGTCCACCTCGAGGGTGATCAGGCCCAGGTAGCGGCCGACGCCATGGTCGATGTGCACCACCGGCGCGCCTTCGCGCAGCTCGGTGAGGTTCTTGATCACCGCGTCGCCGCCGTCGCGGGTCTTTTCCCGGCGCCGGCGCTGCATGACGCGCTGGCCGAACAGCGGGCTTTCGGCGACCAGGGCGAGTGCCGGATGGTCCAGCAGCAGGCCCTCGTCCAGCGGCGCGATGCTGATCGCCAGGCGTGCCTGGCTGGCGAGGAAGGCCGGCCAGCCGTCGACTTCCTCGGGGCGCAGCTTCAGTCGGGCCAGCAGCTCCAGCAGGACTTCCCGGCGTCCGGGCGATTCGGCGCAGAACAGTACGCGGCCGGGGAACTCCTCGATGAACCGGCGCAGCGCGGCCAGCGGCTCGGCGGCCTTGGCTTCGATCGCCAGGTTCGGCAGCGGCAGGGCCGGGAAGCGCTCGCGCCCGACGCCCGGCTCGACGTCCTCCTGGCTGGCGACCACCCGTGGCCAGTTCTTCAGCCGGGCGAAGCAGTCTTCCACCGGAAGGAACACTTCCGCCGGCGGCAGCAATGGCCGTTCCGGATCGACCCGGCGGTCCTCGTAGCGGCTGCGTACGTCATTCCAGAACTGCTCGGCGGCCTGTTCGATGCCGGGCAGGGAGAACACCTGGGTGTCTTGCGGCAGGTAGTCGAAGAGGGTCGCGGTTTCCTCGAAGAACAGCGGCAGGTAGTACTCGATTCCCGAGGGTGTCAAACCGCTGGCGAGGTCCTGGTAGATCGGGCAGCGCCGGTAGTCAACGTCGAAGCGCTCGCGGAAGCGGCCGCGGAAACCGGTGACCGCTTCCTTGTTCAGGGGGAATTCGCGTGCCGGCAGCAGGCGGATCGACTCGACCTTGTCGATGGAGCGCTGGGTCTCCGGGTCGAAGGTGCGCAGGGTCTCGATCTCGTCGTCGAACAGGTCGATACGGAAGGGCAACTCGCTGCCCATTGGGAACAGGTCGATCAGCGCGCCGCGGACGGCGAATTCGCCGTGCTCGTAGACCGTGTCGACGCAGCGGTAGCCGGCGCCTTCCAGGCGCAGGCGCATCCGCTCGACATCGAGTTTCTGGCCGACGTCGAGGACCAGGCTGCTGCCGAGCAGGAAGCGGGTCGGCGCTAGGCGGTGCAGGGCGGTGGAGATCGGCACCACCAGCACGCCGTGCTTGAGCTGCGGCAACTGGTAGAGGGCGGCGATGCGCTGGGAAATGATGTCCTGATGCGGCGAAAAGACGTCGTAGGGCAGGGTTTCCCAATCGGGGAAATGCAATACCGGCAGGTCGGGGGCGAAGAACCGCAGTTCCTGTTCCAGGCGTTCGGCATTCTGGCTGTCGGCGGTCAGCAGCAAGGTGAAGCGCTTGGCGGAACTGGCGGCCTCGGCGACAGCCAGGCTCAGCGCGGCACCGGGGAGGTTGCCCCAGTGTTGCTTGCCGGCGCTGGCCGGCAGGCTGGGAAGACGCAGTACGGACACGGGCAAGCTGGGCTCCGGTCGGGAATTTGACCCGCCGGATTGTAACTTTCCCGACTGCTGGATGTCAGTCTTCCGACTGCTGCAGATTGCCGAGCCTGGCCGGCGCGGTCATAATGTAGCCCCTTTTTTCATCCCCTACATGTGGAAGGTATTGCCCGTGACTCAGAAGCCCGACCAGTGTCTCGGTGAATGGATCGATCGTGAAGCCATCGCGGAAGCCATGATCCCGCTGATTGGCCAGCTCTACCGCAATAACAATGTGGTGACCTCGATCCATGGCCGTGGTCTGATCAACCGCTCGGTGATCGCGATCATGAAGGCGCATCGTTTCGCCCGTCATCGCATGGCTGATGACGCCGAGCTGTCGGTTCACGAGACGTTCCCGATCCTCAAGGCGATGAGCGAGCTCAAGCTGGGTGCCGCTTCCGTCGATCTGGGCAAGATGGTCGCCAAGTTCAAGGCAGATGGTAACGGCCGCAGCATCGAGGACTTCGTCAAGGCCGAGCTGGCCGAAGTGGCCGGCAAGCAGAACGGCGATGCCCGCGAAGGCACCGACGTCGTGCTCTACGGCTTCGGCCGCATCGGTCGCCTGCTGGCGCGTATCCTGATCGAGAAGACCGGCGGCGGCGACGGCCTGCGCCTGCGCGCGATCGTTGTGCGCAAGGGCGCCGAGAACGACCTGGTCAAGCGGGCCAGCCTGCTGCGTCGGGACTCGGTGCACGGTCCGTTCGACGGCACCATCACCATCGACGAAGAAAACAACACGCTGACCGCCAACGGCAACCTGATCCAGGTGATCTACTCCAACGACCCGGCGTCGATCGACTACACCCAGTACGGCATCAAGAACGCCCTGCTGGTCGACAACACCGGCAAGTGGCGCGACGCCGAAGGCCTCGGCCAGCACCTGAAGTGCCCGGGGATCGATCGCGTGGTCCTTACCGCGCCGGGCAAGGGTGCGCTGAAGAACATCGTGCACGGTATCAACCACACCGACATCGGCGCCGACGACAAGATCATCTCGGCCGCCTCCTGCACCACCAACGCCATCGTGCCGGTGCTGAAGGCTGTCAACGACCAGTACGGCATCGTCAACGGTCACGTCGAGACCGTTCACTCGTACACCAACGACCAGAACCTGATCGACAACTTCCACAAGGGCAGTCGTCGTGGCCGCAGCGCGCCGCTGAACATGGTGATCACCGAGACCGGTGCCGCCACCGCCGCGGCCAAGGCCCTGCCGGTGCTGAAAGGCAAGCTGACCGGCAATGCGATCCGCGTGCCGACGCCGAACGTGTCCATGGCGATCCTCAACCTGAACCTGGAAAAGGCCACCACCCGCGAAGAGATCAACGAGTACCTGCGCCAGATGGCCATGCACTCGGACCTGCAGAAGCAGATCGACTTCGTCAGCTCCCAGGAAGTGGTTTCCACCGACTTCGTCGGTTCGCGCCATGCCGGCGTGGTGGACGCCGAGGCGACCATCTGCAACGACAACCGTGTCGTCCTGTACGTGTGGTACGACAACGAGTTCGGCTACAGCTGCCAGGTAGTGCGCGTGATGGAAGACATGGCTGGGGTCAACCCGCCGGCCTTCCCGCGTTGATGCGCAAGGCGTAGAGGAAAACGGGAGCTCTCGGGCTCCCGTTTTTCATTTCTGTGGATAACCAGAACAAGAAACTACTCACTTCGATTTAGGGTTTTTCAATGGATGGTCAACATCTGCACCAGGGCGAGCTGAAGCGTGGCCTGAAGAATCGCCACATCCAGTTGATCGCGCTGGGCGGGGCGATCGGCACCGGGCTGTTCCTCGGCTCGGCGGGCGTCATCAAGACGGCCGGCCCGTCGATGATCCTCGGTTACGCCATTGGCGGCTTCATCGCCTTCCTGATCATGCGCCAGCTCGGCGAGATGATCGTCGAGGAGCCGGTGGCCGGCTCCTTCAGCCACTTCGCACACAAGTACTGGGGCGGCTTCGCCGGTTTCCTCTCCGGCTGGAACTACTGGGTGCTGTACATCCTGGTGGGCATGTCGGAGCTGACCGCGGTGGGCAAGTACATCCAGTACTGGTGGCCTGACGTGCCGACCTGGGCCACGGCGGCGGCGTTTTTCGTGCTGATCAACGCGATCAACCTGGCCAACGTGAAAGCCTTCGGCGAGACCGAGTTCTGGTTCGCGATCATCAAGGTAGCGGCGATCATCGGCATGATCCTGCTCGGTATCTACCTGCTGGTCGGCGGCGGTGGCGGGCCGCAAGCCTCGGTGAGCAACCTGTGGGACCGCGGCGGCTTCTTCCCCAACGGCCTCAGCGGCCTGGTGATGACCCTGGCGATCATCATGTTCTCCTTCGGTGGCCTGGAGCTGGTGGGCATCACCGCCGCCGAGGCGTCCGAGCCGAGGAAGGTGATTCCCAAGGCGATCAACCAGGTGATCTACCGGATCCTGATCTTCTATATCGGCGCCCTGGCGGTGCTGCTCTCGCTGTATCCATGGGACCAGTTGGTGGAGACCATCAACGCTTCCGGCGACGACTACAGTGGCAGCCCGTTCGTGCAGATCTTCTCGTTGATCGGCAGCGGCACCGCGGCCAACATCCTCAACTTCGTAGTCCTCACCGCGGCATTGTCGGTCTACAACAGCGGCGTCTACTGCAACAGCCGGATGCTCTACGGCCTGGCCGCCCAGGGCGACGCGCCGAAGGTGCTGATGTCGGTGGACCGCCGGGGCGTGCCGGTGCTGTCGATCCTGGTCTCGGCGCTGATCACCTTCCTCTGCGTGATCGTCAACTACGTATTGCCGCACAAGGCGCTGGAACTGCTGATGTCGCTGGTGGTGGCGGCGCTGGTGATCAACTGGGCGATGATCAGCCTGTCGCACCTGAAGTTCCGCGCGGCGATGAAGCGGCAGGGCGTGGACACCTTCTTCAAGGCACTCTGGTCGCCGTTCAGCAACTACCTGTGCCTGGCCTTCGTGGTGTTCATTCTTGGCATCATGCTGATGATCCCCGGGATCAACATCTCGGTGTACGCCATCCCATTCTGGCTGCTGCTGATGTGGTTGTGCTACCGGGTCAAGCTGTCGCTGGCGGAAAGGCGCGGGCTCGGCCAGCAGGCCTGAGCCTGCGGGTGGCGCGGGACGGGAGCTTCGGCTCCCGTTTTTCATTTCGCACGGGCAAGTTTTCTGTCGTTTTCTGTTACGCGTTTCAAGGCCCGGTGTGCGGCTTGGGTGGCTCCCGGGGAGGTGGCTCTTTATAATCCCGGAGTTACCTTGCGGGGCCATTCATCAATCGTGCCAATTCAGTACGTTGTGCGCGATGATGGTCATTTTCTGACTTGGGCCTCGTCTTTTCTGTCCACGACCACTAGGCACTAGACATGATCAAGATAAAACGTGGCCTGGACCTGCCCATCAGCGGCGCCCCCGAACAGCGCATCGAGGCAGCACGCCCGGTACGCAGCGTGGCGTTGATCGGTTTCGACTACCACGGCATGAAGCCGACCATGGCGGTGCAGGTAGGCGACCGGGTGAAGCTGGGACAGGCGCTGTTCACCGACAAGAAGAATCCCTCCGTCAGCTATACCGCACCCGGCGCCGGTGTGGTCAGTGCCATCCATCGTGGCGAGAAGCGCGTCCTGCAATCGGTGGTCATCGATCTCGACGGCGACGAGCAACTGGAGTTCGCCCGTTATCCCGCGGACCAACTCGCCACGCTGAGCGCCGAGCAGGTCCGCGACAACCTGTTGCAGTCGGGCCTGTGGACCGCGCTGCGGACCCGGCCGTTCAGCAAGGTGCCCGATCCCGAGTCCAGCCCCAGTTCGATTTTCGTCACTGCCATCGATACCCAGCCGCTGGCCGCCGATCCGCAGGTGGTTATCGCGGAGCAGGGCGAGGCGTTCCAGGCCGGGCTGACGGTGCTCGGGCGCCTGGCCCGGGTGTTCCTGTGCAAGGCGGAAGGCGTTTCGCTACCCGGCGAGGCGCTCTCCGGCGTGACCGCGCAAGCCTTCTCCGGTCCGCATCCGGCGGGCCTGCCCGGCACCCATATCCACTTCCTCGACCCGGTGGGTGCCGGCAAGAGCGTGTGGAACCTGAACTACCAGGACGTGATCGCCATCGGCAAGCTGTTCACGACCGGGCAATTGTGGACCGAGCGGGTGATCGCCCTGGCCGGTCCGGTGGTGGAAAAGCCGCGTCTGGTGCGCACCCGGTTGGGCGCCAACCTCGACGAACTGGCCGCCGGCCAGCTGCAGCCGGGCAACAACCGGCTGATCTCCGGCTCCGTGCTGGGCGGTCGCACCGCCCATGGCGCCTACGCCTACCTGGGGCGCTACCACCTGCAGTTGTCCTGTCTCAAGGAGGGCGACCAGCGTGAGTTCCTCCACTACCTGCGCGCCGGGGTGGAAAAGCATTCGCTGCTCAACGTGTTCGTCTCCAGGCTGCTCGGCGGCAAGCGTTTCGCCTTCACCACCAGCACCAACGGCAGCCCGCGGGCGATGGTGCCGGTAGGCAATTACGAGGCGGTGATGCCGCTGGATATCCTGCCGACCCAACTGCTGCGCTACCTGATCGTCGGCGACACGGAAATGGCCCAGAAGCTCGGCGCCCTGGAACTCGACGAAGAGGACCTGGCGCTGTGCAGCTACGTCTGCGCCGGCAAGTACGAATACGGCCCGATTCTGCGGGACAACCTGGCACGCATCGAGCAGGAGGGCTGAGCCATGGGTTTGCGTAACCTGCTCGACAAGGTCGAGCATCATTTCGAGAAGGGCGGGCGCTACGAGAAGTGGTACCCGCTGTACGAAGCCGTGGACACCTTCCTCTATCGTCCCGGCAGCGTCACCCGCACCACTGCACACGTGCGCGACGGCATCGACCTGAAGCGCATGATGATCATCGTCTGGCTGTGCACCTTCCCGGCGATGTTCTTCGGCATGTACAACGTCGGCCACCAGGCCAACCTGATCTTCGCCCAGAGCCCCGACCTGT
>NZ_SCND01000024.1:0-32902 GCF_005503585.1 Pseudomonas sp. 2VD | reverse complement strand
GCCGGTGGCAGCGGCGAGGTGCCGCTGCAGGTCTTCGACTGGCCGCTGCCACCGGCCGAACTGGCCCTGGCCTGCGAACGCCTGGAAGCTCGCGGCGTGTTGCTGTACGCCAGTCATCGCCTCAATCCGGAGCACCTGCCGCGCCTGCTGGCAGGGGTGAGCTGCCCGGTGGTGCTGGTCGGACCGGCCGTGGAGATCCAGCGCGAAGCCTTCGAAACCCTGGCGCTAGCCGGCCTGCTGCTGGCGAGCACGCCCCTGGAAGCCCGCCGCCTGCTCGGCGAACGAGGCCTGTTGAACCCATGAACGGACTTCCGATGAACCTGATCTGGTTTCGCTGCGACCTGCGAACCACCGATAACAGCGCGCTCCTCGCCGCCGCCGATGGGCGCCCTTGCGTGGCCCTCTACCTGCTCAGCCCGGCGCAGTGGCGGGAACACGACGATGCGCCCTGCAAGGTCGACTTCTGGCTGCGCAACCTGGGCGAGCTGCAACGCCAGCTCGCCGCGCTGAACATCCCGCTGCTGGTGCGCGACTGCGGCCACTGGCGGCAAGCCCCGGAAGTCATCGGCCGGCTCTGCCGGGAGCTGGGAATCGGCGCGGTACACGTCAACCAGGAATACGGGGTGAACGAGGAACGCCGCGACCAGGCCGTCGCCCAACGCCTGCGCGAACAGGGCGTAGCCTTCCACAGCCACCTCGACCAGCTGTTCTTCGCCCCCGGCTCGGTGCTGACCCGAACTGGCGGCTATTTCCAGGTGTTCAGCCAGTTCCGCAAGGTCTGCCACGAACGGCTGTACCAGGCCCTGCCGGGTGTCCGCCCGCGTCCGCAGCCCCAGCCACCGCACGCGCTGGCCAGCGACCCGCTGCCGGATGCCGTGCCCGCCTTCCCGCGGCCGGCCGATAGCTTGCGCCGCCTCTGGCCGGCAGGCGAAGAGGTAGCGCAGGAACGCCTGCGCGACTTCGCCGACCAGCACCTGGCCGACTACCATGAACGGCGCGACTTCCCGGCGCTTCCCGGCACCAGCCAACTGTCGCCCTACCTGGCCGCCGGCGTACTCTCGCCCAGGCAATGCCTGGACGCCGCGCTGGTTGCCAACCGCGGCGAGTTCAGCGGCGGCCAGCAAGGCGCCGCGACCTGGATCAACGAGCTGCTCTGGCGCGAGTTCTACAAGCACATCCTGGTCGGCTACCCACGGGTCTCCCGGCACCGCCCCTTCCGCGAGGAGACCGAAGCCCTGCGCTGGCGCCAGGCCCCGGCGGAACTCGAAGCCTGGCAACAGGGGCGCACCGGCATACCGATCATCGATGCAGCAATGCGCCAGTTGCTCGCCACCGGCTGGATGCACAATCGCCTGCGGATGGTGGTAGCGATGTTCCTCAGCAAGAACCTGCTGATCGACTGGCGCGAAGGCGAACGCTGGTTCATGCGCCACCTCATCGACGGCGACCTGGCGGCGAACAACGGTGGCTGGCAGTGGAGCGCATCCACCGGCACCGACGCCGTCCCCTACTTCCGCCTGTTCAATCCGCTCTCACAGTCCGAACGCTTCGATCCACGCGGCGAGTTCATCCGCCACTGGCTGCCGGAACTGGCCGGCCTGGAGCGCAAGGCGATCCACGATCCGTCCAGCCTGGGGCTGTTCGCCGGGGTCGACTATCCACGGCCGATGGTCGACCTGAAGGCCAGCCGCGAACGGGCGCTGGCGGCTTTCCGCAACCTGCCGCCGCGCGATGGTCGCGCGTAGGGCGCGTCAGCGAGCTATCGCCTCCCGCCAAATGGCTCGCTCTTTCCATAGGGCGGTGCGGCGTGGTGGAAGAATCGCAGGCATGAAAAAGCCGGGATGAACCCGGCTTTTTTCTACCGTGCCGACTAGATCGGGATCTTGTAGAACAGGCTGTAGGACTCAATACCGTCGTTCGGCTGTTTCAGGCCGGCGTTGGAATAGTGGATCGCCCGAACGCCGACCGACTGGCCGTTGGCGAACTTCAGGCCGGCGCCGATGCGGTCTTCGAAGTTCAGGGAGGAACCCAGGTTCTGGTCGCCGACACGGGTGCCGGAGAACGCCGCCACGCCGATACCGGCCTCGATGAATGGCTTGATCGAGTCGCCGGCGAACTCGTAGACGAATACCGGAGCGAACGACAGCGAATGCTTGCCGGCGCCTTCATCGCCACCTTCCCAATAGGTGTAGCCCGCATCCCAGTAGCCGGTCAGGCGCCCGGTGGAGGTCTGCCACCAGCTCTTGTCCCAATCCCAGCTCAGGCCCAGGCGATAGGTCATGCCCGACTGGCCGGTCGCACCGACGGCGGCCGAGACGTCCGCCGCCTGGGCGGAGGCCACGTGGACGGAGGAAAGTGCGGCCAGAACGGCCAGCGGAAGTAGTTTCTTCATTGAAACGTCCTTTTCGAAAGTTGCATGAAAGCCCCCGCATTCAAGCTGCGCATTATAAGAGCGCACTTACTAAAGCAGATACTAGACCAAACGCTTTAGTTCAAAAAATCGCTGTCACGTCTGCCAGGAACGACTAAACGACTAATTTTCCTACGCTTTCCGGGCTTCCCCAGAGGATCGGCAGGATCCTTTCCATCTCCTCCGGCAGCGCGCTGGTCCAGAAACGCGGCGTCGCGGCCTGGCCAGAGGCCAGTAGCGCCCGCGCCGACAATACGCGCTCCAGCTGCCGGGCGACAGCCGCTCCCGTATCGATCACCGCCATCTCCGCCGGGATCAGCTCGGCCAGCAGGGGTTTGACGAAGGGATAATGAGTACAGCCGAGGATCAGCGTATCGCAGCCCTGTTCGAGGATGGGCGCCAGCAGGCGTTCCAGCAGTGCCCGGGTTTGCGGCCCGTAGAGATCGCCGGCTTCGATGCGCTCGACCAGCCCCGGACAGGGCTGGGTGAAGACCTGTACGTCGCTGGCGAAGCGGTCGAGCAAGGCGGCGAAACGCGCGCTCTTCAGAGTTCCGGTGGTGGCCAGGACGCCGACCCGACCGTTGCGGGTGGCCGCCGCGGCCGGCTTCACCGCCGGCTCCATGGCCACCAGCGGCACCTGCGGATAACGTTCGCGCAATTCCGCCGCAGCCGCTGCCGTCGCGGTATTGCAGGCCAGTACCAGAGCCTTGGCGCCCTGCTCCAGAAGGAAATCACCGATCCGCTCGCAGCGTTCGCGGATGTACTCCGCGCTCTTCTCGCCGTAGGGCACATGGGCGTTGTCGGCGACGTAGAGCAACGATTCGGATGGCAGGCGCGCGCGAATCTCACGCAATACGCTGAGCCCGCCGACCCCGGAATCGAAAACGCCGACCGCGGCCGACTCAACCGCCATGGCGTTGCCCGCAGACGGCACAGGAAGGATCGCGACGCACCCGCAATTCGCGGAAGCGCGTGCCGAGGGCGTCCACCAGCAGCAGGCGGCCCACCAGCGGTTCGCCGAAACCGGCCAGCAGCTTGAGCGCCTCCAGCGCCTGCAGGCTACCGACCAGCCCCACCAGCGGACCGATCACGCCGGCCTCGCTGCAGGTCAGCTCGGCCTCGCTGCCGTGCCCGTAGAGGCAGTGGTAGCAGGGGCTTGCGTCGCGGCGGGTATCGAATACCGAAAGCTGGCCCTCGAGACGGATCGCCGCGCCGCTGACCAGCGGCTTGCCGGCGCGCACGCAGGCGACGTTGACCGCCTCGCGGGTGGCGAAGTTGTCGGTGCAGTCGAGCACCAGGTCGACCGCCGCCACGGCGGCATCGAGGGAGTCCTTGTCCAGCGCGGCGCTATGGCTGACCAGGCGGATCTGCGGATTCAGCGCGCCCAGCCGGCGCATCGCCGACTCCACCTTGCCGACACCGACGCTGGTGCCATCGTGGATGACCTGCCGTTGCAGGTTGGTCAGGTCGACCGTATCGAAATCCGCCAGGTGCAGCTCGCCGACCCCGGCCGCGGCCAGGTACAGCGCCACCGGCGAACCCAGGCCGCCAAGACCGACGATCAGTGCGCGGCTGCGCTTCAGGCGCAGCTGGCCCTCGACGTCGACCTGCGCCAGCAGGATCTGGCGACTGTAGCGCAGCAGTTCCTCGTCGCTCAGCATGCCCATTGTCCGAGAGTGATCCGCTCGTTGCCGCCGAGGTCGCGCAACGTATGTACCCCGGCGAAGCCGCGGGCGCCGAGCAGTTCGCGCACCGCCGCCCCTTGATCATAGCCGTGCTCGAGCAGCAACCAGCCTTCGTCCAGCAAATGCCGCGGCGCCTGGGCGACGATCTGGCGGATATCGTCGAGGCCATCGCTACCCGCGACCAGCGCGCTCTTCGGCTCGAAACGCACGTCGCCCTCGCTCAGGTGCGGATCGCTGGCAGGGATATACGGCGGATTGCCGACGATCATCCGGAAGCGCCGGCCATCGAGGGCGGAGAACCAGTGGCTGCGGCGCACCTCGACGTTCTCCAGGAGCAACCGCTGGCGATTGCGCTCGGCCAGCGCCACGGCCTCTTCCACACGGTCCACCGCAGTCACTGTCCATAGCGGCCGCTCGCTGGCCAGGGCCAGGGCGATGGCGCCGGTGCCGGTGCCCAGGTCGAGCACCGTAGCGGTGTCCGCCGCGAGGGTCGCCAGCGCGGTTTCCACCAGCAGTTCGGTGTCAGGGCGCGGGATCAGTGTGTGTGGCGCGACCTCCAGGTCCAGGCTCCAGAAGCCCTGGTGGCCAAGGATGTAGGCCACCGGTTCGCCGTTGCGCCGACGGGCGATCCAGTCGTCGAACCGCTCGTTGGCCTCGCGCGGCACGATGCGCTCCGGCCAGGTACGCAGGAAGCTGCGCGGCTTGCCCATCGCCGCCGCCAGCAGCAACTCGGTGTCGAGCCGGGCGCTGGGCGAATCGGGCAGTTGGGAATCCTTGAGAAGGGTACAGATAGTGGTCATGTTAGTCGCCCAGGGCCGCCAGTTGATCGGCCTGGTATTCCTGCAGCAACGGCTCGATCACCTGTTCCACCGCGCCCTCCATCACCTCGCCCAGGGAGTACAGGGTAAGGTTGATGCGATGGTCGGTGACCCGCCCTTGCGGGAAGTTGTAGGTACGGATGCGCTCCGAGCGGTCGCCCGAGCCCACCAGCAGCTTGCGCGTGCTGGCGATCGCCTGCTGCGCCGCGGCCTGCTGCTGGTCGTTGAGCTTGGCCGCCAGCCAGGCCATGGCCTTGGCGCGGTTCTTGTGCTGCGAGCGCTCTTCCTGGCACTCGACCACGATGCCGCTGGGAATGTGGGTGATGCGCACCGCCGAGTCGGTCTTGTTGACGTGCTGGCCGCCGGCGCCGGAGGAACGGTAGGTGTCCACCCGCAGGTCGGCCGGGTTGATCTCGATCGTTGCCTGTTCGTCCGGCTCCGGCAGCACCGCGACAGTGCAGGCGGAAGTGTGGATCCGGCCCTGGGATTCGGTTTCCGGCACCCGCTGCACGCGGTGCGCGCCGGACTCGAACTTGAGCTTGGCGTAGACGTTGTCGCCCTCGACCCGGGCAATCACTTCCTTGTAGCCACCGTGCTCGCCCTCGTTCTCCGACAGCGTCTCGACCCGCCAGCCCTGGCGCTCGGCGTAGCGCGAATACATGCGGAACAGGTCGCCGGAGAAGATCGCCGCCTCGTCGCCACCGGTGCCGGCACGGATCTCCAGGAACACGTTGCGGCTGTCGTTGGGATCCTTCGGCAGCAGCATGCGCTGCAGGCTGTCGCCGAGGGCGGCGAGGCGGCCGCGCGCTTCGGCGACCTCCTCCTCGGCAAGGTCGCGCAACTCCGGGTCGCTGTCCTTGAGCAACGCCTGGGCGCCCTCGAGATCGGCCTGCACCTTGCGGTAGTCGCGGAACGCCAGGATCACCGGTTCGACCTCGGCGTACTCGCGGGAATAGGCGCGGAAGCGGGTCTGGTCACTGATCACCTCGGCGTCGCCGAGCAGCGCCGTCAGTTCTTCGTAGCGATCGCTGAGGACATCCAGCTTTTTCAGCAGAGAAGCTTTCATGCAGGCATAGGTACCGGTCAGTGGCGCGGCGCGCCCTCGTCGAGGGCGAACAGCTCCTGGGCCAGGGCCAGCGCGTCGATGCGGCCCTCGGCGGACATTTTCTTCATCTGCACGCTGGGCGCGTGCAGCAGTTTGTTGGTCAGGCCGCGGGCCAACTGGGCCATCACCTCGGTCGGGTCGGCACCGTTGGCCAGTTGCCGCTGGGCCTTGCCCAGTTCTTCATCGCGCAGGCGCTCGGCCTGCTGCCGATAGGCGCGCAGCACGTCCACCGCAGCCAGTTCGCGCAGGCGCTGCATGAACTCGGCGACGCCGCTGCCGACCAGTTCCTCGGCGGCCTGGGCAGCGCCCTGGCGGCTCTTGAGATTCTCCGCCACTACTTCGTGGAGGTCGTCGACGCTATAGAGGTAGACGTCGTCCAGTTCGCCGACTTCCGGCTCGATGTCGCGCGGCACGGCGATGTCGACCATGAACATCGGCTTGTGCTTGCGCTGCTTCAGCGCGCGCTCCACGGCGCCCTTGCCGAGGATCGGCAACTGGCTAGCAGTGGAGCTGATGACGATATCGCTGTTGGCCAACTCCTCGGGTATCTCCGAAAGCAGCACCGCATGGGCGCCGAACTGCTCGGCGAGCAGGCTGGCGCGCTCCAGGGTGCGGTTGGCCACCACGATGCGCTTCACGCCTTGCTCGAACAGGTGGCGCGCGACCAGGGTGATGGTCTCGCCGGCGCCGATCAGCAGCGCCTGGCTGCGGTGCAGGTCGCTGAAGATCTGCTTGGCCAGGCTCACCGCGGCGAACGCCACGGACACCGGGTTCTCGCCGATGGCGGTATCGGTGCGGACGGTCTTCGCCGTACTGAAGGTGGCCTGGAACAGGCGGCCTAGCAGCGGACCGACGGTGCCGGCCTCGCGCGCGACGGCGTAGGCCGACTTCATCTGGCCGAGGATCTGCGGCTCGCCGAGGACCATCGAGTCGAGGCCGGAGGCCACTCGCATCATGTGGCGCACCGCGTCTTCGTCCTGGTGCACATAGGCGCAGGCGCGCAACTCGTCGAGGGTCAGGCGATGGTAGTCCGCCAGCCAGGCGAGCACGTCGTCCGCGGTCGGATGGTCGATCTCCAGGTAGAGTTCGCTCCGGTTGCAGGTCGACAGGATGGCCGCCTCGCGGCTGGTGGTCAGGCGGCAGAGCTGCTGCAGCGCCTCGACCATCTGTTCCGGAGTGAAAGCCACGCGCTCGCGGACAGCCACCGAGGCGGTCTTGTGATTGATGCCGAGGGCAATGAAGGCCATGCAGGATCGCTGAGCTAATCGGGGAAACGCGCAATTCTCCTACTTCGCCAAGGGCAGGACAACCATTGCCGATGTATTGACCCCATAGACAGCTTCGTCGACGCCCGTCCCGGCCCCCTTGGGCTTGCCGGACGGCTTATGTCATGATGGCGCCACCCTCGCAGGTTCAAGGCCGGCTTTCTTCCTCTATGAACAAATCCCTTGCGCTGCTGACCGTCACGCTGCTGCTCGGCGGCTGCCAGTCACTTATCCACAAGACTCCCGATGGCACCCCGCCGGTGGAAGACACCGCGGTCGAGACCAAGGCCAAGCCGGAAAAGTACGGCTCCTTCAGCGAGGACAGCCTGTATTCGCTGCTGGTGGCCGAACTGGCCGGGCAGCGCAACCGCTTCGACATCGCCCTGAGCAACTATGTGGTGCAGGCGCAGAAAACCCGCGACCCCGGGGTTTCCGAGCGCGCCTTCCGCATCGCCGAATACCTCGGCGCCGACCAGGAAGCCCTCGACACCTCCCTGCTCTGGGCGCGCAGCGCGCCGGACAACCTCGATGCCCAACGCGCCGCCGCGATCCAGTTGGCCCGCGCCGGGCGCTACGAGGAGTCCATGGTGTACATGGAGAAGGTCCTCAACGGCCAGGGCGACACGCACTTCGACTTCCTCGCCCTGTCTGCCGCGGAGACCGACCCGGATACCCGCACCGGCCTGCTGCAGAGCTTCGACCACCTGTTGAAGAAATACCCGAACAACGGCCAGTTGCTGTTCGGCAAGGCCCTGCTGCTGCAACAGGACGGCCGCCCGGACGAAGCCCTGACCCTGCTCGAGGACAACTCCGCAAGCCGCCACGAAGTCGCCCCGCTGCTGCTCCGCTCGCGCCTGTTGCAGAGCATGAAGCGCAGCGACGAGGCCCTGCCGCTGCTCAAGGCCGGGATCAAGGAACACCCGGACGACAAGCGCGTGCGCCTCGCCTACGCGCGCCTGCTGGTGGAGCAGAACCGCCTGGACGACGCCAAGGCCGAGTTCGCCGGACTGGTCCAGCAATTCCCCGACGACGACGACCTGCGTTTCTCCCTGGCGCTGGTCTGCCTGGAAGCCCAGGCCTGGGACGAAGCCAGGATCTACCTGGAAGAACTGGTCGAGCGCGACAGCCACGTCGACGCCGCCCACTTCAACCTCGGCCGCCTCGCCGAGGAACAGAAGGACACCGCGCGCGCCCTCGACGAGTACGCCCAGGTCGGCCCGGGCAATGACTTCCTCCCGGCGCAACTGCGCCAGACCGACGTCCTGCTCAAGGCCGGTCGCGTCGACGAAGCCGCCCAGCGCCTGGACAAGGCGCGCAGCGAGCAACCCGACTACGCCATCCAGCTGTACCTGATCGAAGCCGAGGCGCTGTCCAACAACGACCAGCAGGAAAAGGCCTGGCAGGCCATCCAGGAGGGTCTGAAGCAGTACCCGGAGGACCTCAACCTGCTCTACACCCGCTCGATGCTGGCGGAGAAGCGTAACGACCTGGCGCAGATGGAAAAGGACCTGCGCTTCGTCATCGCCCGCGAGCCGGACAACGCCATGGCCCTCAACGCCCTCGGCTACACCCTGGCCGACCGCACTACCCGCTACACCGAGGCGCGCGAGCTGATCCTCAAGGCGCACAAGCTGAACCCGGACGACCCGGCGATCCTCGACAGCATGGGCTGGATCAACTATCGCCAGGGCAAGCTGGCGGACGCCGAGCGCTACCTGCGCCAGGCGCTGCAGCGCTACCCCGACCACGAGGTCGCCGCGCACCTGGGCGAAGTCCTCTGGGCCCAGGGGCGCCAGGACGACGCCCGAGCCATCTGGCGCGAATACCTCGACAAGCAGCCCGACAGCGACGTGCTGCGCCGCACCATCAAGCGCCTGACCGGCGCCGAGACTCCTTGAAACCATGCGTCTACGTCTTTTCCTCGCCGCCTCCGCGCTGGCCCTGCTCAGCGGCTGCGCCGGCCTGACCTCCCACGAAGCCCTGGAAGGCCAGGGCGATGCGCAGACCTGGAAAACCCACAAGCAGCAACTCAGCGAGCTGGATGCCTGGCAGATCGACGGCAAGGTCGGCATCCGCGCCCCGCGCGATTCCGGCAGCGGCACCCTGTTCTGGCTGCAGCGCCAGGGCTACTACGACATCCGCCTGTCCGGCCCGCTCGGCCGCGGCGCAGCACGCCTGACCGGGCGTGAAGGCGCGGTGAGCCTGGAGGTCGCCGGGCAGGGCCGCTACCAGGCTGAGTCCCCGGAAGCCCTGCTGGAAGAACAACTAGGCTGGCGCCTGCCGGTCTCGCACCTGCTCTGGTGGGTACGCGGCCTCCCGGCGCCGGACAGCAAGAGCCGCCTGACCCTCGACGCCGACAGCCGCCTGGCGCGCCTGGAACAGGACGGCTGGCAGATCGAATACACCCGCTACGCCGAACAGAACGGCTACTGGCTACCCGAGCGCCTGAAGCTGCACGGCCAGGACCTCGACGTCACCCTGGTGATCAAGGACTGGCAGCCGCGCCAGCTCGGCCGCTGACATGAGCGTGCGCCTCAGCCTGCCTGCCCCGGCCAAGCTCAATCTGTTCCTGCATATCCTCGGCCGCCGCGACGATGGCTATCACGAGTTGCAGACCCTGTTCCAATTCCTCGACCACGGCGACGAGCTGCATTTCGAAGCCCGCCAGGACGGCCAGGTACGCCTGCACACGGAAATCGCCGGGGTGCCGCACGACAGCAACCTGATCGTGCGCGCCGCGCGCGGGCTGCAGGAAGCCTCCGGCAGCCTGCAAGGCGTCGACATCTGGCTGGACAAGCGCTTGCCCATGGGGGGCGGCATCGGCGGCGGCAGCTCCGACGCCGCCACGACGCTCCTGGCCTTGAACCATCTCTGGCAACTCGGCTGGGACGAGGACCGCATCGCCGCCCTGGGCCTGCGCCTGGGCGCCGACGTGCCGGTCTTCACCCGCGGACGCGCGGCTTTCGCCGAGGGCGTGGGCGAAAAGCTCACCCCGGTGGACATCCCGGAGCCCTGGTATCTCGTCTTGGTTCCGCAAGTACTTGTCAGCACAGCAGAAATTTTTTCAGATCCACTGTTGACACGCGATTCTCCCGCCATTAAAGTGCGCACCGTTCTCGAGGGGGACAGCCGAAACGACTGTCAGCCGGTAGTCGAGAGGCGTTACCCAGAAGTTCGTAACGCTTTGATCTTGCTAAACAAATTTGTTTCAGCTAGATTAACCGGCACTGGAGGTTGTGTGTTTGGGAGCTTCCCAAACAAAGCTGAAGCTGATAAAGTCTCGGCCCTTCTTCCAGACCACCTTCAGAGGTTCGTCGCCAAAGGAAGCAACGTTTCGATGTTGCACCGGAAGCTGGAAACTCTGGTCTGAGAAAGGAATGCCGAAACGGCATTCGAGCAATACCACAGGGGCGTCGCCAAGCGGTAAGGCAGCAGGTTTTGATCCTGCCATGCGTTGGTTCGAATCCAGCCGCCCCTGCCATTTTCCTCTTCTGTATTTCATCCGGATCCCTTCGGTCGACACAGGTACCTGTAGCGTGTCCAAGATGATGGTCTTCACGGGGAACGCTAACCCCGATCTTGCACGACGCGTCGTGCGTCAGCTGCACATTCCTCTTGGCGATGTTTCAGTTGGCAAATTCTCCGATGGCGAAATCAGCGTCGAAATCAACGAAAACGTCCGCGGCAAGGACGTATTCCTGATTCAGCCGACCTGCGCGCCGACCAACGACAACCTGATGGAACTGGTGGTGATGGCCGATGCCTTCCGCCGCTCCTCGGCCACTCGTATCACCGCTGTCATCCCCTACTTCGGCTATGCCCGCCAGGATCGCCGTCCGCGCTCCGCCCGCGTGGCCATCAGCGCCAAGGTAGTGGCCGACATGCTGACCGTCGTCGGGGTCAACCGTGTCCTCACGGTCGACCTGCACGCGGATCAGATCCAGGGCTTCTTCGATATCCCGGTAGACAACATCTACGGTTCCCCCGTGCTGGTGGACGATATCGAAGACCAGCGCTTCGAGAACCTGATGATCGTCTCCCCGGACATCGGCGGTGTGGTGCGCGCGCGCGCCGTGGCCAAGTCCCTGGGCGTGGACCTTGCGATCATCGACAAGCGTCGTCCCAAGGCCAACCAGTCCGAAGTGATGCACATCATCGGTGACGTCGAAGGCCGTACCTGCGTACTGGTAGACGACATGGTCGATACCGCCGGCACCCTCGGTCACGCCGCCAAGGCACTGAAAGAGCACGGCGCCGCCAAGGTCATCGCCTACTGCACCCACCCGGTGCTGTCCGGCCGTGCCATCGAGAACATCGAGAAATCCGTACTGGACGAGCTGGTGGTGACCAACACCATCCCGCTGTCCGCCGCTGCCCAGGCCTGTGGCCGCATCCGCCAGCTGGACATCGCTCCGGTCGTTGCGGAAGCCATGCGCCGGATCAGCAACGAAGAATCGATCAGCGCGATGTTCCGCTGAGGCCCAGCCTCGGCGAACGCGCCTGAACGAAAACGCCCCGCTCCGGCGGGGCCTTTGAAATCGCCCGAACGCTGGTCGCAAGCGTTCGGGCGCATTGTTATTTTTGGAGATACACAATGGTCGACTTTATTCTGAATGCCCAAGTGCGTTCCGATCTGGGGAAAGGTGCGAGCCGCCGCCTGCGTCGTAACGCCGGTCTGGTTCCTGCTGTCGTTTACGGCGGCGACAAAGAGCCCCAGTCCGTAACCCTGGAACTGCGCGAAATCGCCAAGCTCCTGGAAAACGAGGCTGCCTTCAGCCACGTGATCGCCCTGAACGTTGGCGGCGCCAAGGAAACCGTACTGATCAAAGCCCTGCAGCGCCATCCGGCGAAAGGCTTCGTGATGCACGCCGACTTCCTGCGCGTGGTCGCCGACCACAAGCTGACCGCCCACGTACCGCTGCACTTCATCAACGAAGAAGTAGCCGTTGGCGTCAAGCAATCCGGTGGCGAGATCTCCCACACCATCTCCGAAGTCGAAGTTTCCTGCCTGCCGAAAGACCTGCCGGAATTCATCGAAGTCGACATGGCCAAGGTCGAGCTGGGCCAGATCGTTCACCTGTCGGACCTCAAGGCTCCGAAAGGCGTCGAGCTGGTACAACTGGCCCACGGCAACGACCTGGCCGTTGCCAACATCCACGCTTCCCGCGTGGTGAAGGAAGAAGGTAGCGAAGAAGGCGCCGCCGAGTAATTCATTACTCGATCGCCTTTTATAGAGAGGGGCTCCCGTCGTGACTGCCGTACAACTGATCGTTGGCCTGGGAAACCCGGGTCCTGAATACGACCAGACCCGGCATAACGCGGGGGCCCTTTTCGTTGAGCGCCTGGCGCATGCCCAGGGCGTCAGCCTCGTGGCTGACCGCAAGTATTTCGGCCTGGTCGGCAAGTTCAGCCACCAGGGCAAGGACGTTCGTCTGTTGATCCCGACTACCTACATGAACCGCAGCGGCCAGTCCGTGGCGGCGCTGGCGGGATTCTTCCGGATCGCCCCGGACGCCATCCTGGTGGCCCACGACGAACTCGACATGCCCCCTGGCGTCGCCAAGCTCAAGACCGGCGGCGGACACGGCGGGCACAACGGGTTGCGCGATATCATCGCCCAGCTCGGCAATCAGAATTCTTTCCATCGCCTGCGGCTTGGCATCGGCCATCCGGGGCACAGCAGCCTGGTTTCCGGTTACGTGCTCGGCCGCGCCCCGCGCAGCGAGCAGGAACTGCTCGACACCAGCATCGACTTCGCCCTCGGCGTGCTGCCGGAAATGCTCGCCGGGGACTGGACCCGGGCGATGCAGAAGCTGCACAGCCAGAAGGCCTGAACCACTTTTCTAGCGCCTGTCTGAGCGCGAGGGACATAGCATGGGATTCAACTGCGGCATCGTCGGCCTGCCCAACGTCGGCAAGTCCACCCTGTTCAACGCCCTGACCAAATCCGGTATCGCGGCGGAAAACTTCCCGTTCTGCACCATCGAGCCGAACAGCGGCATCGTGCCGATGCCCGACGCGCGCCTGAACGCCCTGGCCGAGATCGTCAAGCCCGAGCGCGTACTGCCGACCACCATGGAATTCGTCGACATCGCCGGCCTGGTGGCGGGCGCCTCCAAGGGTGAGGGCCTGGGCAACAAGTTCCTCGCCAACATCCGCGAGACCGACGCCATCGCCCACGTGGTGCGCTGCTTCGAAGACGACAACGTGATCCACGTGTCCAACAGCGTCGACCCCAAGCGCGACATCGAGATCATCGACCTCGAACTGATCTTCGCCGACCTCGACAGCTGCGAGAAGCAACTGCAGAAAGTCGCCCGCAACGCCAAGGGCGGCGACAAGGAAGCCCTGGCCCAGAAGGCCCTGCTGGAAAAGCTCATCCCCCACTTCACCGAGGGCAAGCCGGCGCGTTCGCTGCTGAAGAACCTCGGTGACGAGGAGAAGCGCCTGGTACGCAGCTTCCACCTGCTGACCAGCAAGCCGGTGATGTACATCGCCAACGTCGCCGAGGACGGCTTCGAGAACAACCCGCACCTGGATGTGGTGAAGGCCATCGCCGAGGAAGAAGGCGCGGTGGTGGTGCCGGTGTGCAACAAGATCGAAGCCGAGATCGCCGAGCTGGAAGACGGCGAAGAGAAGGACATGTTCCTCGAGTCCCTCGGTCTCGAGGAACCCGGCCTGAACCGTGTGATCCGTGCCGGCTACGGCCTGCTCAACCTGCAGACCTACTTCACCGCCGGGGTGAAGGAAGTCCGCGCCTGGACCGTCCGCGTCGGCGCCACCGCCCCGCAGGCCGCCGGCGTGATCCACACCGACTTCGAGAAAGGCTTCATCCGCGCCGAAGTGGTCGCCTACGACGACTTCATCCAGTTCAAGGGCGAACAGGGCGCCAAGGAAGCCGGCAAGTGGCGCCTGGAAGGCAAGGACTACATCGTCAAGGACGGCGACGTGATGCATTTCCGCTTCAACGTGTAATCCCCTTCCCGTCCCAGGAAAGCCCCGGCCAAGCGCCGGGGCTTTTCGTTCCTGCCCCTCCCCATCGCCCTCTCTCCGGCGATCCGACCCCTTCCGTCTAAACGATTGAAAGATCAGAAAATTATCTAGGCCCAGGGGTTGACAGCCCCGCTCGAGATACGGAAAATGCGCGCCACTCGGCTACATAGCTCAGTCGGTTAGAGCGCAGCATTCATAATGCTGATGTCCCAGGTTCAAGTCCCGGTGTAGCCACCATATTTTTCAAGGGGTTAGCGTAAGCTAACCCCTTTTTGTTTTGGTCGGCAGACTACAAACCGTCTACGCCCCCCTTTACCGATTTACGGTTCGCATGAAAAAGCCCCGCATCTGCGGGGCTCTACGATCAACGTCACCGCTATCCCTGAGCAAGCAGCGGCTCAATCTCATGTTCGATCTGCTCGCCATTCGCCGCATAAGCAGTTGCTAACGAATACTCACTCTGGAGATTCATCCAGAACTGAGCGGACGTATCAAAGTAACGCCCCAGACGAATCGCCATATCTGCGGAGATACCACGCTGCTCACGAACGATATCGTTCACTGTCGGAGCGGAGACTTTCAAAGCGCGTGCTAGAGCAGCTGGAGAGATATCCAACTCCATCAGAAACTCATCGCGCAATATTTCCCCAGGATGGATGGGGCGCATACCATTGGTAGCCATGGTCCACCTCCTCAGTGGTAATCAACTATTTCGACTTCTTCGGGACCCGCATCCGTCCAGACGAAACAGACACGCCACTGGTCATTGATCCTGATGCTATGTTGGCCCGCCCGCTTTCCCTGCAACGGCTCCAACCGGTTTCCAGGTGGAGAGCGCAAGTCTCGAAGCTCCGTAGCCGCATGAAGCATTGCGAGCTTACGCGTAGCGACTGTGAGGATCGCTCCCCACCGCCTCGAAAGACCCGTCTCAAAAAGCTGACGAGTCTCGTCGCAGCGAAAGGTCAGAATCATTCATTAACCCTTAACGTTAAGCGTTAACTTCACTACAGATTACCACAGATCCTCATGTGGTCAATTTGTAGCCAGACTGAGTAATCGGAGAAAAGCGCATCGCCGATTCCAAGTGCTCCGGCGTTAGGTGCGCATACCGCATCGTCATCGAGGAATGCCCGAGGATCCGCTGTAGGGCCACGCCATGCGCAGCGCCCCGTGTCAGGCATTTCATCTTGCTTTGGAAGCCAGGCATGCCTCATTGAAACAGTTCGAATCATTTGATAATCATTATCGATTTGTTTAGCTTTGCCGCCCATCAAAACAACAGCAACTCGGACATCTCCTCATGCCCCGCTCCATCCCTTCGCGCCCGGCTCCCCTGGCGCTTTCCCTGTCCCTCTTCGCTTCGTTTTCCGCTCCTGCGCTGGCTGCCGATCCGGTGGAGCAGCAGATGGTGGTGATCGGCTCGCGCGCGCCGACCAGCATCAGCGAGTTGCCCGGCACGGTCTGGGTGATCGAGCGCGAGCAACTGGACCAGCAGACCCAGGCCGGCGTGCCGCTGAAGGAGGCGTTGGGACAATTGATCCCGGGCCTGGATATCGGCTCCCAGGGTCGTACCAACAACGGGCAGAACCTGCGCGGACGCAGCGTGCTGGTGATGATCGACGGGGTGTCGCTGAACAGTTCGCGGGGCATCAGCCGGCAGTTCGACTCCATCGACCCATTCAACATCGAGCGCATCGAGGTGATGTCCGGCGCCAGCGCGGTGTACGGCGGCGGCGCCACCGGCGGGATCATCAACATCGTGACCAAGAAGGGCGTCGGCGGCGACACTCGCTTCAACACCGAGCTTGGCGCCCGCAGCGGCTTCCAGAGCCACGAGGATCACGACCTGCGCGCGGCGCAGTCGATCAGCGGCGGCAACGACCTGTTCAACGGCCGCCTGGCCATCGCCTACCAGAAGAACGGCGCGGCCTACGACGGCAGTGGCGACCAGGTACTGACGGACATCACCCAGACCGACCTGCAGTACAACAGGTCGGTAGACCTGATGGGCAGCCTTGGCTTCACTTTCGCCAATGGCCACAGCCTCGATCTCGGCCTGCAGTACTACGACTCCGGCTACGACGGCGACCGCGGCCTCGATCTCGGGCGCAACTTCGATGCCCTGCGCGGACGGGCACCCTATTCGATCAAGGGCGGCGTCGACCTCGACCGCGAGCCGGAAAGCAAGCGCCATCAGTTCAACGCCACCTACCATGCGCCGGAAGTGCTGGGTCACGACCTCTACCTGCAGGCCTACTACCGCAACGAGAAGATGGCCTTCAACCCCTTCCCCACCATCCGCTACAGCAATAGTGGCGCAATCAACTACGGCACTTCCTACTACTCGGCCTCGCAGCAGGACACTGACTACTACGGGATGAAACTGGCCCTGGTGAAGACCTGGGAGCGCGCCAGCCTGACCTACGGGGTGGACCTGGACCGGGAAAAATTCACGTCCGACCAGATGCTCTTCAACCTGCCGCTCGCCGCCGCCAGCGGCGGGCTGGTAGCCAGCGAACAGGCCAAGCTGGGCCGCTACCCGGACATCGATACCGACAGCCGCGCCTTCTTCCTCCAGGGCAGTTGGAAGGCCACCGACGACCTGACCCTGAGCGCCGGCGTGCGGCGCCAGTCGATGAGCACCGACGTCAGCGACTTCGTTGCGGCGAACCAGCAGATCCTCATCGCCAACGGCCTCGGCAAGACCGCCGACGCGGTTCCGGGCGGGAGCAAGGACTACGACGTCAACCTGGTCAACGTCGGCGCCATCTACAAGCTGAACCTGCAACAACAGGTCTGGGCCAACTACAGCGAAGGCTTCGAGCTGCCGGACCCGGCCAAGTACTACGGTTTCGGACGCTACGGCGCAGCCGACGGCAATGGCCACTACCCGCTGTTGCAGGGGGTCAGCGTGAACGACTCGCCGCTGGACGGGATCAAGACCAAGCAGGTCGAGCTGGGCTGGCGGCACACCGACGGTGCCCTGGATACCCAGGTGGCGGCGTTCTATTCCTGGTCGGACAAGAGCATCAAGTACGACTCGAAGACCCTGGCGGTGCTGCAGCAGGACACCAAGAAGCGCAACTACGGCCTGGAGGGCCAGGCTACCTACTGGCTGGACGATCACTGGCAGGTCGGCGTCAACGGCCTGGCCATCCGCTCCCAGGAGAAGGTCGACGGCCGCTGGCTGAAGCAGGACGTGACCTCGGCCAGCCCGTCCAAGGCCGGCGCCTTCGTCGGCTGGAAGGACGACCAGCGCAGCCTGCGCCTGCAGGGCGTGCGCACCTTCAACCTGAACGACGAGCCGGGCAACAAGATCGACGGCTACGCGCTGTTCGACCTGCTCGGCACCCAGGCGCTGCCGGTGGGCACCCTCACCGCGGGCATCCAGAACCTGCTGGACAAGGACTACACCACGGTCTGGGGACAACGCGCGCAGGTCTACTACGGCGGGCTCGCACCAGCGGGACTGTTCGACTACAAGGGACGGGGGCGGACCTACAGCCTGACGTATAGCGTGGAGTTCTGAAGCCGTCCTCGACAGTTCCCCTGTCCCTCCAGGGAGAGGGGAACGCGCAGGGAAGAGCTTCCGCCTCTCTCAGCAGCAACCGCCCAGCGGACTCAAGCGATACTGCGGCGGCAACTGGTCGAGGCCGCTGACGGTGACGTTGAGGTTCTTCCACAGGCCATCCTTGATCCCGTAGATGCAGCCATGCACGGACAGCGACTGGCCGCGGTGCCAGGCGTTCTGGACGATGCTGGTGTGGCTGACGTTGGCCACCTGCTGGATCACGTTGAGCTCGCAGAGGCGATCGACGCGCTCCTCCTCGGTCGGCAACTGCTCCAGGTGCTCGCGGTATTCATAGGCGAGGTCGCGAATGCTGCGCAGCCAGCCGTCGATCAGGCCGAGCTGGTCGTTGTGCAGGGAGGCGCGCACGCCGCCGCAGCCGTAGTGGCCGGTGACCAGGATGTGCTTGACCTTGAGCACGTCGACGGCGAACTGGATCACCGACAGGCAGTTGAGGTCGGTGTGCAGCACGACGTTGGCGACGTTGCGATGGACGAACAGGTCGCCGGGCAGCATGCCGACGATTTCGTTGGCCGGCACCCGTGCGTCGGAGCAGCCGATCCAGAGGTACTCGGGGGTCTGCTGGCGGGCCAGCTTGGCGAAGAAGTCCGGGTCTTCCTGCTTGATCGCTTCGGCCCAGCGGACGTTGTTCTCGAACAGTTGCTGCAAGTCGCTCATGGCATGCCCCTCGTTTGACCGGTGCAGCACCTTACGGAAGGCGATGCCCGTTTGACAAGCGTCACAGCGCGGCGTGGCTACGCCACCAGCGCTGCTGCGCCAGCGGCTGCATGGCGACCTGATCATGCCAACAGGCGTGCCAGGCTGCGGCGTCCTCTGCCAGGCGCGGCCAGTCGGGCTGTTCGAGGTCGGCGAAGAGTTCCCGTTCCAGCCAATCGCGGCCGCTGCGCAGGAGCCGGCGGAAGGCGCGGTCGGTGAGCGCGCGGCGGTGCACCGCCTCGAAGCGCCACCAGGGAGACTCCTGTACCGCCTCGCGCGGCTGGCTGAGCACGGCGGCGCCGGAGGCCGGATCGAAGGACAGCGGCTGGAACAGTCCCAGGCACGGCGCCGAAGTACCGGTGGCGGCCAACAGCGGGCCGTCGTCGCGCAAGCGGGCGACCAGACTGGCGGTGGTCTGCGAAGGCCGCCAGAAGCTGCCGGCGTGCATGCATACCTGGCGGTTGTTGTGGCGGCGGAAGTGGTCCCCGCGCGGGCCATGGTGACGCAGCGCGGCGAACAGCGCGTGCCAGTCCGGCTCGCCAGGCAGACTGTCGAGGAAGCGCTGGTTGATCCGACAGCGCCGGTGCGCGCCGCCGACCCAGGGTAGCAGGCGGGTGTCGAAGACCCGCGCGAAGTGGAAGTCGCCGCGACCATCCCAGCAGCCCTGGCGGCGAGCCTGGTCCTCGAGGTCGCGGCTGCACAGGTCGAATTCGTGGCCAAGGGTCAGGGCGTTGGAGATGGCCCAGCGCTCGACCTTCTTCGCCACCCACAGGTTGCCGGCGGTTTCCAGCACCCAGGCTTCGCCGGGGTCGGCGATGAGAAAGCTGTTGTCGTAGCGGATGCGCTTGTCGCGGTAGCCGGCCGGGCCGCCCTGGCCGTAACGCTGCAACAACCCGGTGATCACCTCTAGCGCCTCGCGGGCGCTGGCGCCGCGCTCCAGTCCCAGGCGCAGCAGGTCCATGCCGAGCAGCGCGGTGCCGCGCTGACGGGTCAGCTTGGTGAACACCGCTTCGTTGCCGATGGCCACGCCGTGCTCATTGACGCCCATTTCCGCGCCCCAGATCCAGCTCGGCTGGCTGATCACCAGCGCATGCCGCTGGGCGGCCTGGGGAATGTCGAGGTAGGTGGTGCGCAAGCGCGCTTCCGGATCGTTGCGCACCGCCGGCAGGCGCAGCAGACGCTGCGGTTCGGCGGGCTCGCGGTCGCTGTTCTTGGCGAACCAGGTCTGGCCCTGGTGGCGAAGGATCAGGGTGTCGCACATGGGGGGCTCCAGTCTGCGCATCCTGCCACCGGCCGCTGTCGACCTGACTTCGCACTCCCGCGAAGGGTTACCGCATGAAGGGACCTGCCTGCGGTATGCAGGCGAGAATCGGAATGCTGGTAAGGGTACGGCGGTGCCAGAAGGCCAGCCAGCTACTCCAAGTGATAGCTAGTTGCCGGCAGGGAAGCGGAGCAAGCCTCAGTCGAGCAGGGTACAGGCCATGACCAGGGCGTCTTCGCGCCCGCCGACGGCGGGGTAGTAGTCGCGACGGCGGCCGATCTCGTTGAAACCGTAGCGTTCGTAGAGGCGGTAGGCGGCCTGGTTGGAAGCGCGCACTTCGAGGAAGCATTCGCGAGCCTGGTGGCCGGCCGCCTCGCGCATCAGGTGTTCGAGCAGGCGCAGACCGAGGCCACGCCCCTGGCTTTCGGGCTTCACCGTGATATTCAGCAGGTGCGCCTCGTCGAGGATGATCTGGATGACGCCATGGCCGACCTGCTGGCTACCCTCGAACATCAGCCAGCAATGGTAGTTCTTCAGGCCTTCGCTGAAGATGCCACGGGTCCAGGGGTGGCTGAAGGCGGCATATTCGATTTTCAGCACAGCATCGAGGTCCGCCTCGGTCATCGGGCGGAAGGAAATCGCATCGCTCATTGAATCTCGCTCGACCAGCGCTGACGGACACGGCGCATGGCGCGCCACAGCTCGCCCTTGAGGGCGGGTTCTTCCATGAGGGCCTCCAGGCCCGGCACGGCCCAGGTTGCGCCCAGACCGTCCACCTGCAGTTCGCGGAACAGGCTGCCCTCGTCGCCCTCGCCGGCGAAGCGGATCGCCGGCAGGCCGACCAGCCACAGGCAGCGGCTGCGCTCGCTCTCCTCCATGCGCGCGGCGACGAAGCTCTGGACGAACTCCAGGGCCGCCTGCGGCCCCTGGTCGAGGTTGCCGCGCGCCAGCAGCGGCCAGCGTACCGGTTCGCCGATCAGCCGCGGGCTGTCCGGCAGGCCAGCGGCGCGCAGCAGGTCGCGCAGCAGCAGGTAACCCGGATCGCGGCTGGCGAAGGGTTCACCGGTGGGCAGTTCGACCAGCAGGGTGCAGGAGCCCGCCTGCAGCAGTTGCAAGGCGAAGCGCGGCGGCGGGGCCTGGACCGCCGGCGGCTCGGCCGGGGCCTCTTCGACCGGCGCGACCGGCTCGGCTTTCTTCGCCACCGGGGCGCCCGGCTTCGGCAGGCTGATCGGAATCCCCCGGCCTTCCACGGGCGCGGCGGGAGCCACGCTCGGCGCGCTGGCCGGCGCCTCGGCTTGCGGGACGCGGGCCTGCGGCGCATCGATCGCGGCGCGCGCACGCACAGGCACCGCCGGCTCTTCCCGGGGCGGGGTCTCCAGCAACTCCGGCCGCGAGGGTGCGGCGAACGGCAACGGCTGGCGGGGCAGCCAACTGGTTATCTGCATCGCGCCCAGGAAGGCGCGGCGACGCTGTTCTTCGATCAAATCTCGGGCACCGGCAATTAGGCGATGCGCGGGGACGGTTTCGCCCCCGGCGTTCAGGCAGGCAATGATAGCGGTTCTTCGACCTCGGCGGAGCGGCTTTGTCCCGCCATGCGACGGTTCGCCCTCAACGCGGGGCGACGGTGAAGATGTTGACGTTGCCCTGCAGCTTGAGGGTGCCGTCGATGCGTGCGCTGACCAGGTTGGTCTGCACCAGCCCGGGATCGGTACCGCGCGCCTTGTTGGCGCCAGCGATGGTGAAGCGCAGGTCCTGGAAGCTGGTGTCCTTCAGGCCGACGCGCAGCACCGGGCGGTTGAAGGCAGCGCCGTCGCCGCCGAAGCCGTCCTTGATGGTCACCACGTCCAGGGTGACTTCGTCGAAGCTGAACTTGCCGCTGATATCGTCGATCACCAGGTAGTTGTTGCCGCTGCCGGCCGGCTGGATCGCCAGGCGCGCGCCGCAGCCGCCGGCGCAGCGCGTCTGCGAAGGATTTTCCTGGAGATTGAGCGAGGCGCTGATGCTGATCCCGGCCTGGCCGACCACGTCGTCCAGATCGCTATCGCCCAGCGAGCGCAACTCGGCCCCGGCCGAAGCGCTGAACAGCAGCGCCAGCGCCGCGAGGATGCCGATGCCGCCTGCCAGTGGATGAGTCTGCTTGGCCATGTGCTGCGTACCTCGTTTCGCGCCGCCACCTCAGAGGTTGTGCGACGTAACCTTCAGGTAGTTGAAGCTGAGCCCGGATATCTCGTTGCGGCCCATGTTGTAGCCGCCGGTCGGTACCTGCCCGTAGCCTGGCCGGGTACCGCCGATGTTGAGGTTCTCGATCACCAGGCTGGTGCGCGGCGCATTGGCGTAGAAGTCGGCGGCGTTGGCCAGGGTCAGCTTGGGCAGTTCGAAAGTGAAGTTGCCGTCGGCGGTGACCGAGAACAGCAACGGCTGCGACTTCCCGTAGCCAAGCGCGACGCTGGCATAGGCGTTGGTCAGGTAGACGGTGCGCGCAGCCTGCTCGGCGGCGCTGACGCAACTGGGCGAGCCAGCACCGCAGGACATGATCTCGAAAGTCTTGGCGTAGAGGTTCAGGCGCATCTCGCCAACCAGTTGGCTGCGCGCGTTGGCGCCCCAGAAGCGCAGGTAGGAACCGTCCATCGCCAGTTCGGAGAAGTCCAGGTTGAGCACATCGGTGCGCGTGGAAGTGACGCCGAAGTCGAAGCGGATGCCGGCGTCGACCTTTTCGCTGGCCCGGCTCGAGCAGTTGCTGCCGGCACCGGCGTAACCAGCGATGCACGGCTGGCCGCCGGCGCCGCTCACCAGGCTGGGGAAGGCCAGTTCGATCACATCCGCAGTGTCCGGCAAGGTGCTGACCACCCGCCCGTCGTCGAGCTGGGTGGTCAGCACCGAACCCTTGGCCAGATTCAGCTTGAACGGGAAATTGAGACGGCCGAGAGTCACCGGCGCCAGGGTGCTGCCCTTGTTGCTGCCAGTGGCGGCGACGTACAGCTCCTTTACCGTGATCGGCACGTTCTGCCCGGTGGCGGTGTTGGTCACGCCATTGATCGCGATGGTGGCCTTGTTGCCGTCGACCATGGCGCTGTCGAGGACGAAGCCGATGCCGGCACCCTGCACGTCCGACAGTTGCTCGTCGTCGAGCGCTGTCATCTCGGCATGGGCGAAGGGGGCGGCCAGCAGGGCCGCGAGCAGGCAGGCGCGACTCATCTCAGCAGCCCTTGTTCAGGCCGCCCAGGCAGGTGTCCTGCCGTGGAATGCCATTGAAGGCCTGACCGAAGTCGACCTTGATCGGCGCCGTTCCATCGGCGTTGCGCGACATGTTGAGGAAGGCACCGGCCAGCGCGGCGACCAGCTTGGAGGGATCCTGCTGGTCGCGCCACTGGACGTTCTGGCTCTGCATCGAGATGAAGAAGCCTTTCGACGAGTCGATGAAGTTCTGCGCGTTGTTCGGATCCACGGTGCCGATCGGGAACGACTGGTACTGGGCCAGGTTGAAGCAGGTCTGGGCGCCCATCAGCTTGCAGTCATTGGAGGTGAGGAAGGGCAGCAGGACGTTCACCAGGCTGCCGATGATGGTGCTGTCGTGCATGTCCAGGGCTGTGCCGTTCTTCAGGCCGATCATGGCAGCGCGGATCGGGTCGGGGTTGCCGGAGCTGTTCACCAGTTCGGCCTGGGCGGTGTATTGGGAACTGCCGGTGAGGGTGATGGCGGTCTTCGCCGCCAGGCAGTCGAGGGCCAGCAGGCCGCAGGAAATGCTGCCGCCCAACTGGCTGCCGGTGCCGTACAGGTCCACCGGCACGTTGCCGGTGAGGGTCTTGATATCGCCCGAGAGGTAGCCCTTGGCTTCGCCGAAACCGATACGGATGCCGACCATCTTGCTGCCGTCGTAGGCGAACTCGATGTAGGGATTGCTGATGAGGAACGGGTTGATCGCGCCGGTGGCGTCGTTGACCGTGCCCAGGGCGAAGTTGTCGATGGCGATGTCGGCACTGCCGGCAAGCTCGCCGCTGCGGTTGTACTGGCCCAACTGCAGCTTCTTCATGTTCAGTTGGGTCTCGATGTCGGCGCCGAAGTTGATGCGGGTGAAGTTCAGTCCGTTGGCGGCGTCGGTGGTGAGGTTGATGAAGGCCTGGCCGACCACGTCGGAAAGCTGGTCGTCGTCCAGCGACTCCATCCTCGCCTGGGCGGTGGCAGCCAGCAGACCGGCGCCGCAGAACAGCGCGCAACGCAGCAGGAAGGGCAGACGACGGGACATGGGCTCACCTCTTGTTCTTCTCGTGGCCGACGGCAGAGACACTGCGACCTGTAGTCACTATAGAAAGCCCCGGGCGAATCGGGGCCGACCCATAGTCGAGAAAAACCGCCGAACGACGCGGTCGCCGCGCTCGCTGCAGCGGATGAGCGGTCGCTCGGCCAGGATGGATGTTACTCATCGTCACACGGGGGTAACGTCAGCCCTTCACTGCTGGCGGAACAGGCCGATCAGATGGTCGGCGATGGCGCCCTTGATGGCGTTGAGGCTGAGCAGGGAGTGTGCGCTGAGGCGGGCGGGGTTGATCCGGTGCAGGTGCAGCGAGGGCATGCGCGCTTCGTACTCGCGCAGGTCGCCCTTGACCAGGATCGGCAGGAACACGTCGTCGTGAGCCTGGTAACGCTGGATCAGCAGTTTCAACCCTTCCTGGAACGGCAATTCCTTCGACGCCACCAGGCGGTGCTCGCCGGGAATCTTCAGGTAGAGCCCGCGATAGCCCATGGTCTCGCCCGGCAGGATATGGATCCCGGTGGGCTCCACCGCGGCCAGCGGGATATCGTGGAAGGTGTCGTGCCAGGCCTGCTCGCTGGGCAGGATGGTGATGCCGCCATGGTCGCTCTCGGGAATCACGAAACTGTAGTTGCTGTAGAGCTTCTCGACATAGGCCGAGTAGATGCACAGGCGGTTCTCGAAACGTTTGAGGAAGGCGATCGCCTCGCTGCGGTTGGTGATGGCATCCAGGTCCCAGGCAAGGTCACCCTGGTTCTGCAGTTCGGCCCAGCGGGCCTCGGCGTAGGCGGCGTCGTTCAAGAGTCGGCATTCATTTGGAATAGACAGGCCAGGGGACTTCAGCAGAAAGCGTGCCAGCCCCTGGAAGCCCCATTCCCCGGACCAGGCGGGGCAGGAAAGTCCTTACGCAGTCATAAACTGCCGCTTTTCGACACCTCGATGATAGCCAGATGCCATCCGCCGATACCGGGCCCGTACCTGCGCCGCAGACGTGTCGACGGCCTGCATCGCACTCATCGGCGGCGTCTGCGTCGCCCGTGCCTTTGCAGTACAATCGGCGCTTTTTCCACGGACCGGCCCTCCCGATGATCGACCCCCGACGCGTACTGCGTGCGCTTGCCGAACACTGGGCCCTGCTCGAGCCTCTCTGCGAGCGCTTCGATGCCGGCACCCTGAGCCTGGCGGAACTGCGCAGCCAGTTGAACACCCAGTTACCGGAAAGCAACCCGGCGGAAATCACCGCCCTGCTCGACCAGTGGATCCGCCTGGATATCCTGGTCCCGGTGGCCAAGAGCCCCAACCGTTTCGAGCTGAACGCGCAGATCCACGACTTCCTCGCCTACCTGCGCCACGAGCATCGCCTTGGTCTGTGCCTGGAGATCGAGGCCTACCTGCGCCATCTGGAGCGCCTCGCCGGGTACATCCAGGACGCCTTCGAGACCCGCGACAGCCAGGACCTGGCGCGCCAGCTGCGACTGCTCGACATGCGCGTGCGCGATGTACTGAAGAAGCTCGGCAATGACGAGCAGGCACTGATCGGCGTGGCCGAGCGGGCCAAGACCAGCGACCGGCAGATTCCCCTGGCGCAGCGCTACGCGGAGGTCCTGGCGACCTGGGACGAGTACGTCGAGCCGATGATCCAGCTGGTCAGCGCCGACGGCGCCTTCGAGCAGGGCGTGCGGCGGGTCGAACAGGTCCTGCTGCGCCTGCTCGGCGAACAGCAGCGCCTCGGCCACCTGGTCGACGACGACCTGGTGCTGCGCACCCACGCGCGCATCCTCGAGATGCAGACCAACGCCCAGCTGACCCTGCGCCGCGCCCGCGAATTATTGCTGCCGCTGCGCGAGGAAGCGCGCCGGCACAACGCGGTGACCCGTGGCGCCGCCCTGGCGCTGGCGGCGATCCGGCGCAAGGGCCTGGATGCCGTGCCGCAGGCGGCGATGCCGCTGTTCACCCGGCCGCAGAGCACCTTCCTCGGCACCGCCTCGCAGGTCGAGAGCTACGTCTTCGCCCTCGCCCGCTTCGAGCCGAAGCCGGCGCAGTTCCCCAAGTCCAGCGGCACGCGCAAGAGCAACGGGCCGGCGCGACCACCACGGACCGCGCGGGAAATGATCGAGCGCTGCCAGGCGGCGCTGCCGCTGCCGGACCTCATGCAATGGCTGCTGGCCCAGGAACCGGACGGCGCCACCGACGAGTTGCTCTACTGGTTCTCCCGGCTGTCGCGCGACGCGCGCTTCCAGCGCGAACGCCTGCAACGCCGCGAGTACGAAACCACCGAACATTGCGTCAGCCTCTGCTCCTTCGCCCTGAACCCCGCCGCCAAGGACAAGGGCCAGGCCAGGGACGCAGACACCCTTTCCGCGAGCGAAACCCATGCATCTTGATCTCTCCGAACTGACCCAGCTCGCGCCGATCTTCCGCGAGCTGTTCAAGGGCTACCACATCAGCCACCGCGACCCCGAGCTGTACACCCAGCTGTCCTCGCACCAGGACCAGTACCGCGGCCTGTTCCGCGCCATGGGCTTCGAGCTGGTCTGCGACACCCGCGGCTTCTACTACTTCGTCCCGGAGCAGGTCGGCGCCCAGGTGAACAAGACCGCCCAACGCCTGGCGCTGTTCACCTTCATCCTCGTCGAACACCTCGCCGACCAGGGCCGCGACCCGCTGTCCGTGCTGGACGGCGGCAGCATCGGCCGCGAAGAGCTGCCGCCGCTGCTGGAGAAATACCGCGACCTGTTCCTCCAGGCCGAGGTGCAGACCCAGGAAGAACTGGAAGAGAAAGTCATGCGCCGCCTGACCCAGCTCGGCTTCGCCTCCGAGGACAGCGGCGTGTACCGCTTCATGCCGCCGATGCACCGTTTCCTCGACGTCTGCCTGTCGGTGCAGCAGGACCGCAACCTGTCCGCCAGCCTGCACGCCGACCTGCCGTTGCAGACGCCGGTGCTGGTCGATGACGGCGAGATCGAACCGCTGATGGCCAGCGACGAAGAATTGTCCGAAGAGAGCGAGGAAGACGCCCTCGCCCGCGCCATCGCCGAAGAACACGCGCAACAGGAGGCTGACGCATGAGCCAGACCCGCTACGGCATCCGCCGCTTCGCCCTGCTCAATACCGCCGGCTACAGCCTGGGTATCTTCCCGCTGGAAAACCCGCTGTCGATCTACGGCGCCAACAACCTGGGCAAGAGCGCCTCGATCAACGCCCTGCAGTTCCCGATCCTTGCCCGCCTGTCGGACATGAGCTTCGGCAAGTACAGCATGGAGCAGTCGCGGCGCTTCTACTTCGCCTCGGACACCAGCTACATTCTCCTCGAACTGATGCTGCCCCACGGTCCGCACGTGATCGGCGTGGCCGGGCGCGGCCCGGGCGGCGGCTTCGGCCACCAGTTCTTCGCCTACGCCGGCGAGCTGAGCCTGGACCACTACCAGAAGAACGGTACCTGCCTGCGCCAGCGCGAGCTGTTCGCCAACCTCGAGCGCGAAGGCATCAAGGCCTACGAGGTGAAGCCGGAAGAGCTGCGCCGCCTGCTGGTCGGCGGGCACACGTCGATCCCGCTCGACCTGACCATGATCCCGCTGCGCTCCACCAGCGAGCAGAGCCTGAAGACCTTCCGCTCGCTGTTCATCAACCTGCTGCACATGCGCGAGATCACCGCGGCCAAGCTCAAGCAGCTGTTCCTCGACGCCTTCGAGCACAGCCTGCGCTCGGGTAACGTCGACTACATCGCCGCCTGCGAGGAGGCCTTCCGCGACGTGCGGCGGATGGAGCAGGACTACCAGGCGCTGGTCGCCGCCGGCCCGCTGGTGGAAGCCCTGGCCAACGGCGTGACCCAGCGCGACGTACTGCGCGGCAAGATGCACCGCCTTTCACCGCTGCTCGACAGCCTGCTCGGCACCTGGCACGACTACGCCGGGGCGCGCCGCGAGGAACTGCTGATCCAGCACGAGCAATACCGCGCCGAGCAGGACGGCCTGCAGAACGAACAGCGTGGCGGCACCCAGGAGCTGATGCGCCTGGAGCGCGAAATCGCCGGCATCCAGCGCTGGCTCGGCGAGCTGTCGGTGCTCAAGACCCGCTTCGCCCTGGTCGACGACGCCAAGGTCCTCGAACAGCAGTTGCTCGCCGCCAAGGATGCCCACGACGAACTGGCCGGCGCCCTGGCCCATTCGCGGCAGTTCTCCAGCGAAGACCTGGAAGAGCGCCTGCGCGACCTGGAAAAACGCCTGAAGAACGTCCGCCAGCAGCTCGAACACGCCGACAACAACAGCTACGCACGCCTGCGCGAGGAGTTCAGCCAGCAGGACGTGGAACGCCTGATGCGTCTGTTCAACGGCGCGCTGTTCAGCCTGCCGCTCGGCGAGAACGGGGTGAACCTGGATGACGGCGACGTCTGGGTGAAGAGCGTCGAAGCCATCCTCGACCACTTCAAGGGCGAGCATTTCGAAGCCCCTGGCCTGAGCATCGACCTGTCGCACATCGAACCGCCGGCGTTGCAGGCCCTGGCCGACCGCGCCGCCCTGCGCGACCAGAAGGAGCGCCTGGAGAAGGAGCTGAAGCAGCTCAAGACCCAGCAGAGCGTCGCCGCCGACCGCGCCGCGAGCAAGGCCCAGGCAGAGAAGCTGTACCAGGATGTGCTGGATGCGCAGAAGGCCCTGGAAGACTTCCGCCGCACCCAGACGCTGACCGCCGAGGAGGCCGAGAAGCTCGCCGAACTGGCCCAGCTGGAGGCGTCCCAGGACGAACTCAAGCGCTCCAGCGACGCCTTCGCCGAACGCGTCCAGCAGCTCTCCGCGCGCCTGCAACTGGTGGCCCGGCAACTGGGCGACCTGGAGGCCAAGGAGCGCACCCTGGAAGATGCCCTGCGCCGCCGCCAGCTACTGCCGGCCGACCTGCCCTTCGGCACGCCGTTCATGGAGCCGGTGGACGACTCGCTGGACAACCTGCTGCCGCTGCTCAACGACTACCAGGACACCTGGCAGGCGCTGCAGCGCATCGACGGGCAGATCGAGGCGCTGTACGCCCAGGTGCGCCTGAAGGGCGTCGCCAAGTTCGATAGCGAGGACGACACCGAGCGCCGCCTGAAGCTGTTGATCAACGCCTACGCGCATCGCCAGGACGAGGCCCTGACGCTGGCCAAGGCGCGCCGCGCGGCGGTCACCGACATCGCCCGGACCCTGCGCAACATCCGCAGCGACTACGACAACCTGGAACACCAGTTGGCCCTGTTCAACCGCGAGATCAACAAGCGCCAGGTTTCCAACCTGCAGAGCTTCCGCATCGTCCTCGCGCCGAACAAGGACGCGCTCAAGCACATCGACCAGATCATCCACAGCGCCGGCCAGTACGAGGAAGGCGAGAACCTCTCGGTGTTCGACCTGACCCAGAGCGCCGAGCAGGACGCGAAGAACGAGGAGGCCAAGGAATACCTGGCCCGCCTGGTCGCCGCCAACCACAACCAGCTGGGCCTGAAGGACCTGTTCGAACTGGCCTTCGAGATCACCAAGGTCAACGGCCAGCCGATCATGCACACCGACATCGACGGCGCCGCCTCCAACGGCACCACCATGACCATCAAGGCGCTGACCAACATGTACCTGTTGCTGCACCTGATGGACCGCGAGCAGGCCGGGCGCGTGCGCCTGCCCTACTACCTGGACGAGGCGGCGGACATCGACGAGCGCAACCAGGCCGCGCTGCTGGAGACCAGCCTGCAACTGGGCTTCGTGCCGATCCTGGCGAGCGTGAAGCCGCAGGTTTCCGCACACGTGGCGATCGACCTGGAAGGCGGTAGCGGCCCGAACGGCATCTATATCGACGAAGCCGACTGGAAATACATCCGTCGCCGGGATGCCGCCGCCAGCGGCGAAACCCGCGCAGCCAGCGAGCCGGAGGAAACCGGCGAACCGGCGTGAAGCGTCTGCCACGGCCCTGCCTGACAGGGCCGTGGACTTTTCCGATAGGCCCGAAGCTCCCGCGAAGATATAATTGGTTACATTCGCATTTGTAACCCACGGGGAGAATCCATGCCTGTTCGACTTCTCAACCGTTTCCGCCACGCCGCCCTGGCGTGCCTGCTCGGTTCGCTTTCCCTCAATGCGGCGGCCGATCCCGTCACCCTTACCCTCTACAATGGCCAGCACGCCGCCACCGGTATCGCCATCGCCAAGGCCTTCCAGGACAAGACCGGCATCCAGGTGAAGATCCGCAAGGGCGGCGATGGCCAGCTCGCCAGCCAGATCACCGAGGAAGGCGCGCGCTCGCCGGCCGACGTGCTCTACACCGAGGAATCGCCACCGTTGATCCGCCTGGCCAGCGCCGGCCTGCTGGCCAAGCTGGAGCCAGAGACCCTGGCCCTGGTCGAGCCGGAGCACGCCGGCGGCAACGGCGACTGGATCGGCATCACCGCCCGCACCCGGGTACTGGCCTACAACCCGAAGAAGATCGACGAGAAGGATCTGCCGAAGAGCCTGATGGATCTTTCCGATCCGTCCTGGTCCGGCCGTTTCGGCTTCGTGCCCACCAGTGGCGCCTTCCTCGAACAGGTCGCCGCCGTGATCAAGCTCAAGGGCCAGGAGGAAGCCGAGGATTGGCTGACCGGCCTGAAGGCCTTCGGCTCGATCTACACCAACAACGTCACCGCCATGAAAGCCGTGGAGAACGGCGAGGTCGACATGGCGCTGATCAACAACTACTACTGGTACACCCTGAAGAAGGAAAAGGGCGAGTTGAACTCGCGCCTGCACTACTTCGGCAACCAGGACCCGGGCGCGCTGGTCACCGTCTCCGGCGCCGCGGTGCTCAAGTCCAGCAAGCACCCCAGGGAAGCCCAGCAGTTCGTCGCCTTCATGCTCAGCGAGGAAGGCCAGAAGGCGATCCTCAGCCAGTCCGCCGAGTACCCGATGCGCAAGGGGATGCAGGCCGATCCGGCGCTGAAGCCGTTCGCCGAACTGGACCCACCGAAACTGACCCCGGCCGACCTGGGTGAGGCCAGCGAGGCCCTCAGCCTCGAACGCGACGTTGGCCTGAATTGATCGGCGCCGCCTCCACGCCCGTGCGCCTGCGCACGGGCTCGCGCCGGCGAACGCCATTCTGGCTGTTCCTGCCGGTCCTGCTCCTCGCCCTGCTGGCCAGCCTGCCGCTGCTCTACGTCGCGGCCAAGGCCTGGGACGCCGGCTGGCACAGCGCCTGGCAACTGCTCTGGCGCCCCTACGTATTCCGCTTGCTGGGCAACACCCTGTGGCTGATGTTCGGCGTGACCCTGCTCAGCGCCCTGCTCGGCCTGGCCCTGGCCTGGTGCGTCGAGCGCAGCGACCTGCCGGCACGGCGCTTCTGGAACGTGGTGCTGTGCCTGCCGTTCGCCATCCCCGCCTTCGTCAGCAGTTTCACCTGGGTTTCGCTGAGCCCGATGTACGAAGGCCTCGGCGGCGCCATCCTGGTCATGACCATGTCCAAGTATCCGCTGGTCTACCTGCCGGTAGCGGCGACCCTGCGCGGCATCGATCCTTCCCTGGAGGAGTCGGCGCGGATGCTCGGTCTGTCGCGGCGCCAGGTGTTCCTGCGGGTCACCCTGCCGCTGCTGCGCCCGACCCTGGCCGCCACCGGGCTACTGGTGGCGCTGCACATGCTGGTGGAGTTCGGCGCGCTGTCGATCCTGCGCTACCAGACCTTCACCACAGCCATCTACCAGGAGTTCGAACTGGAGTTCAGCAACGCCACCGCGGCGATGCTCTCCTCGGTACTCCTGGCACTGTGCTTCCTGCTGCTCTGGCTGGAGTTGCGCATGCGCGGCCGCGGCCGCCTGGTACGCACCGGCCAGGGCAGCGCGCGGCGGGCCGAACGGGTCCGCCTGGGGCTTGGCAAGTGGCCGCTCCAGGCGCTGCTGGCGACGCTGGTGCTGGTCGGTACCGGTATCCCCCTGGTGATGCTCGGTTATTGGCTGTACGAAGGCTCCTCGGCCAGCTTCCCGCTGATGGAAATCGCCTCGACCCTGCTTTCCTCCCTGTCGCTGGCCTTCGGCGGGGCCCTGCTCAGTTGCCTGCTGGCGCTGCCGGTAAGCATCCTGGTGGTGCGCTACCCCGGCGCCCTGGCGCGCTGGACCCAGCGCCTGCCGTACCTGCTGCAAGCGTTGCCGGGACTGGTGATCGCCCTCTCGCTGGTGTACTTCTCGCTGCACTACCTGCCAGCCACCTACCAGACCACCGGCTTGCTGCTGGTCGCCTATGCCCTGCTGTTCATGCCGCTGACCCAGGCACCGATCCGCGTGGCCCTGGAAAAGGCCTCGCCGCAGTTGGAGGAAGCCGCCCGCACTCTCGGCCAGACGCCCTTGATGGCCTTCCTGCGGATCACCCTGCCGATCATCTCGCCGGCCATCGGCGCCGGATTCGTGCTGGTGTTCCTCGACACCATGAAGGAACTGACCGCCACCCTGGTGCTAGGTCCCACCGGGCTGTCGACCCTGGCCACCTCGGTCTGGGTGCACACCGCCAACCTGGAGTACGCTGCCGCCGCACCCTACGCCGCGCTGCTGATCCTGATCTCCGGCTTGCCGGTGTACCTGCTGACCACCCGGGCGCATCTCAGCACTCACTGACACCCACTCCCCAGCAGGCAGGCATGAACGAAAACGCCGCTTACCCAGGTAAGCGGCGTTTCTTTTTGCCGGTCCGACAATCAGCGGCGGGCGGTTTCCTTCAGAGGAATCTTCGGCGCCCACTCCAACCATTCGTCATTGGCCGAATCGAACAGGGCGAAGGTCTGCCCCGGCTTGGCGGGCTCGCCCATCTGCGCATTGTTCGGGGTGGCGAAGGCAATGCCGCCCTCCATCAGCGCCT
>NZ_SCND01000249.1:0-9187 GCF_005503585.1 Pseudomonas sp. 2VD | reverse complement strand
GCTGCGCAGGTGCGCGGGCGCTTGTCCGGGGAGAACTGGCTGGCCTTGCTGGAGCTGCAACGCGACATGCAGGCGCTCGATCCGGCACGCACCGACCTCGGCGAAGCGCTGGACTTCCTCAACCGGCTAGTGATGTCCCTGGCCGCGTTGTCCGGTTTCGCCCTCGACGACATGACCCGCGACGACGGCTGGCGTTTCCTGATGATCGGCCGGCGCATCGAGCGCGTGCGCTTCTTCGCCGAGAGCATCGCCGCCTTCCTCGACGGCGGTAGCGCCTGGGACGCCGGCGCGCTGGAGTGGCTGCTGGAGCTGGGTAACAGCGGCATCACCTACCGCTCGCGCTACCTGGCGTCGCCGCAGCTGGTCCCGGTGCTCGACCTGCTCCTGTTGCACGAGCAGAACCCGCACTCGCTGCGCTTCCAGTTGCAGGCCCTGGAGCGTTCGCTGGAGCGCCTGCACGAGGAGTTCGGCGCGCCACGCGAGCGGGAACTCAGGACCCGGGGCGAACGCCTGCGCAGCTTCGATCTGGCGGCCCTGGAAAGCCCGCTGTTCGGCGCGGCAGGACTCGACGAGGTGCTCGTCGGGCTGGCGCGACTGCTGCGCGACATCGCCGCCTGCGCCGGACAGGTCTCCGATCGGCTAGGCTTGCGCTATTTCGCCCATGTCGACGATGTCAGCCAGAGAACGGTATCCACCTGATGTCCGCACCCGCGCTTCGCTCCGTTCCGCTCCAGGGCGCCCGCTACCAGGTGCTGCACGACACCCATTACCGCTATGCGACGCCGGTCTCGCTGTCGCGGCAACTGGCGCATCTCTGGCCACGCGAATGCGCCTGGCAGGCCTGTCATGAGCGGGCACTGCTGATCGAGCCGGGGCCGAGCCGGCGCGAGGATGGCCACGACGCATTCGGCAATCCGCTGAGCCGGCTGGCCTTCGAGCGTCCCCACGAGGCGCTGCGGGTCAGCGCGCGACTGCAGGTCGAAGTGTTCGCCCATGCGCCGGCGCAACTGACCGCGTCGCCGGCATGGGAAACCGTCGCCGCCGGGCTGGCATTTTCCGGACGGGCGCTGTCCGCCGCCGAGCTGGAAGCCTGCCGCTATCGCGTCGAGTCGCCCTATGTGCGCATCCAGCGGCGATTCGCCGAGTTCGCCGCCGACTGCTTCCCGCCCGGACGGCCGTTGCTGGTGGCGGCGGCGGCACTGATGGAGAAAATCTTCCGCGAGTTCGCCTTCGATGCGCAGGCCACCCAGGTGGCGACGCCGCTGGACGAAGTGCTGGAGCGCCGTCGCGGGGTCTGCCAGGACTTCGCCCACCTGATGCTCGCCTGCCTGCGCGCGCGCGGACTGGCGGCGCGCTACGTCAGCGGCTACCTGCTGACCCGCCCGCCGCCCGGACAGGCGCGACTGATCGGTGCCGATGCCTCGCATGCCTGGGTCTCGCTGTATTGCCCGGAGAACGGTTGGGTGGATTTCGACCCGACCAACGACCTGTTGCCCGACCTGGAGCACATCACCCTGGCCTGGGGGCGGGATTTTTCCGATGTGTCGCCGTTGCGCGGGGTGATCCTCGGTGGCGGTAGCCATGACCCGGAGGTGCGGGTGACGGTGCTGCCGCTACAGGAAACAGCCGGCTGATCAAAAAGTGATCGGTCCCGCGGAGGCCCTGCCGCCCGGGACTCCCGGACCTTTTCACCCAGGTTGTCCACAGCCTCGCCCACGCCGTTTGGGGACAACGAAGCGGTGCTCCGGCAAATTCGCGGCGCCGTGCTAGCTTTTCCAGAATCCGCTACGGACGTTGTCGGGCCAAGGGCCGGAGCCTGCCTTTCCGGTGCCAGGGGCGGTTCTCGTACGGAGCCAGACTCCTTCCTTGCGCACGGTGAGCGATATGGATGACACGACGATCGTCAACGTAGGTACCGAGAAGATCAACGCGCTCTGGGCGACGGTGTCCCAGTACGCCTTCGCCTTCGGCATCAAGATTCTCGCGGCCATCGCCTTCTGGGTGATCGGCCGCTGGCTGATCGGCTTCGCCGTCGGCATGGTGCAGAAATCCCTCGAGCGGCAAAAGGTCGATCCCACCGTGCTGCGCTACGTGGGTTCGTTCATCACGGTGACCCTGAACGTGCTGCTGGTGGTGGGCATCCTCGGTTTCTTCGGCATCCAGACCACCAGCCTGGCGGCGCTGATCGCGGCGGTCGGCCTGGCCATCGGCATGGCCTGGTCGGGATTGCTGGCGAACCTGGCGGCCGGCGGCTTCATCATCGTCCTGCGGCCGTTCAAGGTCGGCGACTTCATCTGCGCCGGCGGAGTGACCGGCACGGTGAAGGAGATCGGCCTGTTCACCACGGCGATCAACACTCCGGACAACGTGCTGACCATGGTCGGCAACAACAAGATATTCGGCGACAACATCCAGAACTTCACCCACAACCCGTTCCGCCGGGTCGAGTTGAAGGCGCAGCTTTCCGGTGCCGCCGACTACCAGGCGGCCATCGCCCTGCTCAAGCAGCGCGTCGCGGCGATTCCCAACGTGCTCGGCGAGCCGCCGGTGGACGTGGAAATCCTCGAGTTCAACCTGGTCGGGCCGGTGCTGGCGGTGCGCCCGTATTGCCACAACGACCATTACTGGCAGGTCTATTTCGATACCAACAAGGTGATCAAGGACGCCCTCGGCGCCGACTTCCCGGCACCGATGCCGGCGCAGACGGTGATCGTGCAGCAGTCCGCCGGCGCCTGACGTTTCCCGCTCGGCACCGACGCCCCGTCCTGCGGGGCGTTGGCGTTTGTGCGCGGACCGGGTGGCGGGCCGCGCGGAGAAAACGGGCCATCGGCGAGTCCAACGGGCACCCCGGCGAACAAGGTATAGTGCGGGCCTGCAACCGTCGCCGCAGCCGGCCGGGTTTCATCGGGAAAAGGATTCCGTGTGTTCTTCAGATTGCTCTTGATCGCCGTCCTGCTGGCGGTATCCGCGTGCAGCTCCAAGGCTCCCGGCCCGGGGGCGTCGGTGCCGAAGGTCGTGCGCGGCGAGTATCGCGTCAAGCGCGGCGACACCCTCTATTCGATCGCCACCCGGCACGGCTGGAACTACAAGGACCTGGCGCGCGCCAACGGCATCCGCCCGCCCTACGCGGTCAAGGTCGGCCAGGTAGTGCGCTTCGACGGGCGCAAGTCGACCTACGTCGCCAGCAGCCGCTCCTCGTCGAGCAGCCGTGCGCGCAAGCCGCCGCCTCCGCCGCCGTCGGTGACCCTGCGCGGCTGGCAGTGGCCGATGAAGGGGCCGGTGATCCGCCGCTTCTCCAGTTCCGACAAGCTCAACAAGGGCATCCGCATCGCCGGCACCCTGGGCCAGCCGGTACAGGCCTCGCTGGCCGGCAAGGTGGTGTTCGCGGTGAACAACATGCGTGGCTACGGCAACCTGGTGATCATCCAGCACGGTACCTCGTACACCAGCACCTACGCGCACAACAGCCGCTTGCTGGTGAAGGAGGGGCAGATGGTCAGCAAGGGCCAGAAGATCGCCGAGGCCGGTTCCTCGGATGCCGACCGGGTGCAGCTGTACTTCGAGATCCGCCAGAACGGCCGGCCGCTCGACCCGCTGAGCCTGCTGCCGCCGTCCTGAGAGAGGAGCGGATCACTGCGGGGTGCGGTCGACCCACTTCGGCGCCACGCTTGGCGTCCAGGCGGCGAGGGCATCGAGCAGCGCCTCCGGACTGGCACCGCGCTGCAGCATGCCGCGGTGTTCGGCGCGGACGAAGCGTTCGTCGACCAGGTGGTCGAGGAAGGTCAGCAGCGGATCGTAGAAACCGTTCACTTCGAGCAGGCCCAGCGGCTTGGCGTGGTAGCCCAGTTGGCCCCAGGTCCAGACCTCGAACAGCTCTTCCAGGGTGCCGAGCCCGCCGGGCAGGGCGATGAAGGCGTCGGCCAGCTCGGCCATGCGCGCCTTGCGCGCGTGCATGCCGTCTACCACTTCCAGGCGGGTCAGGCCCTTGTGGCCGATCTCGGCCTCCTGCAGGCTCTGCGGGATGATCCCGATCACTTCGCCGCCGGCGGCCAATGCGGCGTCCGCCACGGTGCCCATCAGACCGACCGCGCCGCCACCGTAGACCAGGGTCAGGCCGCGCTCGGCCAGGTGCCGGCCGAGGGCCACGGCGGCTTCCTGGTAGACCGGGGAAGCGCCGGGGCTGGCGCCACAGAATACGCAGACGGAACGCAAGGTCATGATCGACTCCTGTCGGGGGTGGAAAAAGGCGCACAGGGTAGCGGCTGGGAGCGCTTCGACCAAGCCGTGCGAAGCATTGCCGGACGTTGCGTCGCAGGCGCGAAGCGGCACATCTGTGCTAAAACAGGAGTTCCCCGTAGTAAACGCCGGGCAGATCCCGCTCGATGCCCCGCCACGTCCGGTTCGGGTTTGACCTGAATCAGTGGAACTCGGTGCCCGATCGGGCAGTCTGCTCTTTCAGGATTCATCGCCCAACCTGCCTAGGAGGCTGCTCCATGCTACGTAAACTCGCTGCGGTATCCCTGCTGTCCCTGCTCAGTGCGCCGCTGCTGGCTGCCGAGTGCTCGGTGGACATACAGGGTAACGACCAGATGCAGTTCAACACCAATGCCATCACCGTCGACAAGAGCTGCAAGCAGTTCACCGTCAACCTGTCCCACCCCGGCAACCTGCCGAAGAACGTCATGGGCCACAACTGGGTACTGAGCACCGCCGCCGACATGCAGGGCGTGGTCACCGACGGCATGGCTTCCGGCCTGGACAAGGATTACCTGAAGCCCGACGACAGCCGTGTCATCGCCCACACCAAGCTGATCGGCTCGGGCGAGAAGGACTCGGTGACCTTCGACGTCTCCAAGCTGAAGGAAGGCGAGCAGTACATGTTCTTCTGCACCTTCCCGGGCCACTCCGCGCTGATGAAGGGCACCCTGACCCTGAAGTGATGCGCGAGCGATCCGCTGCATGAAAAAGCCCGGCCGCTGCCGGGCTTTTTCATGGGCGCGCGCCGGGCTCAGCGCGCGTAGCGCGCCGCCATCGCTTCGCCGGCCAGTTGGTGCACGCGCCGGGTCGGATGCCACTCGTCCCAGAAGTAGTACTGGTCCGGGTTGGCGCAGGCCGGGCGGACGCTGGGCTGGGTCGGCTGGCAGGGCGCGTCCAGCTCCACCAGGCCGTAGCGTGCCGGGTTGCGCCGCAAGTGGCGGCTGAAGGTGAGATGGTCGAACCAGCTCAGCTCCAGGCCGCGGGTCTTGCGCAGGGCGGCGAGCTGGATCGGCAGGCTGGCGTTGACCGCTTGCAGGTAGCGCTGCGCCCGCTCGACCCGGTTGCCGACGACCACCGCCGGGACCACGCTCAGGTCGGTCGAACTGACCACCAGGAAGCGTCGTGCGCCGGCCTCTCCGAGACGCTGCACCGCGGCGCGGATGTTCGCCACGCTGCTGCCGGCCAGTTGTTCCAGGGACTGCTCGCCGGCGAAATCCTCGTGCTCGAAGAAATCGTTGGCGGAGACGAAGATGAAGTGCAGCGCCTGGCCGTCGGCCGGCTTGCCGTCCAGCGTGGCGAGGTAGGCGTCGACCTGGCCGGCGAGGCCGGTATGGCGGTAGGCGCTCATCCAGCCGTAGTAGTTGTCCGCTCCGCTCTTGGCGCCGCCCACCGCATGGTCGGCCAGTTGTGCGCCGAGCTGGCGGGCGAGCACCTCGACGGCGGTCGGGCCGTTGCTCCAGCGGCCCTGCCAGTAGACTTCGCCGGGCAATGCCTGGGCGCCGGCGATGCCCTTGGCGAGCATCTCGCGGGTCAGTCGCTGGCTTTCGCCGTTGTCCGAATAGCTGTCGCCGAAGGCGTGGATCTGCCGTACCGGCGCGAGCAGCGGGGACGTGTGTCCGCAGGCCTGGCCGGCCAGCAGGACACCGAGGAGCAGGGCGGGGAGACGGGTGCGCATGGCTGGCCTTCGCAGGGATTCAGCTTCCTTCTAGCGCGCCGCCGCGCGGACTTGAAGACCTGGTTGCGACAGGCACATTCCCGCCCGCGACAAAGGCCCGTCGACGACGGGCCTGCCGCACGGGCCGGGAGGCTCAGGGCGCCTTCGGCAGTTCGCGCTTGTGCTGGGTCTTGTGGTAGGTGTCGACGATCACCCGCGCGGCTTCCTCGCGCAGCGGCTGGCCGTGCAGGAAGGCGTCGATCTCGGCATAGGTGACGCCGTGGGAAGCCTCGTCCGGATGGCCGGGGCGCAGGTCCTCGAGGTCGGCGGTGGGGATCTTCTCCACCAGGTTCTCCGGAGCGCCGAGGGCGCGGGCGAGGGCGCGTACCTGATGCTTGGCCAGGCCGCTGAGCGGAGCCAGGTCGCAGGCGCCGTCGCCGAACTTGGTGAAGAACCCCATGACCGCCTCGGCGGCATGGTCGGTGCCGATCACCAGGCCGCCGCGGGCGCCGGCGATGGCGTACTGGGCGACCATGCGGATGCGCGCCTTGATATTGCCGATGACGAAGTCGCTCTTCGCCGGCTCGAGTCCTTCCAGGGCTTCCAGCTGTTCCGCCAGGGCTTTCACCGAAGGACCGATGTTGACGGTCTGCTCTTCGTCGGCGCGGATGGTCGCCAGCGAAGCCTGGGCATCGGCCTCGTCCTGCTGCACCTGGTAGGGCAGGCGCACGGCGATGAAGCGGTAGGCCTGGTCGCCGGTCTGCTCGCGCAGTTGCTCGACGGCGCGCTGGGCCAGCAGGCCGGCGGTGAGCGAGTCGACGCCGCCGCTGATCCCCAGCACCAGGGTCTTCAGCCCGGCATCCTTCAGACACTGCTGGATGAAGGCGATGCGCCGGGCGATCTGCGCCTGCACGTCGGCCTCCGACTGGAACGGCGGCTGGACCTGCAGGGCTTGGGCGATGTCGCGTTGGATCTGTTGCATGTTCGGGCTCCCGTTAGGTGCGAAAGGATTAGGCCGGCACGTTGAAGACGTGGCGGAGGTAGGCGACGAAGTTCTCGTCGCGGCATTGGGTCTTGCCCGGGGCGTCGGATATCTTCGCCACCGGATGGCCGTTGCAGGCCGTCATCTTCAGGACGATGTTCATCGGCTCGACTCCCTGGATGTCGCAGGTCAGGTTGGTGCCGATGCCGAAGCTGACGTTGATCTTGCCACGTAGCGCGCGGAACAGCTGCAACGCCTTGGGCATGTCCAGCCCGTCGGAGAACACCAGGGTCTTGCTCAGCGGGTCGATACCCAGGCGGCGGTAGTGGGCGATGGCTTTCTCCGCCCAGGCCAGCGGGTCGCCCGAGTCGTGGCGCAGGCCGTCGAAGAGCTTGGCGAAGTACAGGTCGAAGTCGTCGAGGAAGGCATCCATGGTAATGCAGTCGGTCAGGGCTATGCCGAGCTGTCCGCGGTACTCGCGGACCCAGCAGTCCAGCGCCGCTTGCTGGCTGTCGACCAGCCGCGGGCCGAGTTGCTGGTGGGCCATCAGCCATTCGTGGGCCATGGTGCCGATCGGCTTGAGATCGTACTCGCGGGCCAGGTGCACGTTGCTGGTGCCGACGAAGCGCCCGGGGAAGTCGCGCTTGAGGATATGCACCACTTCCTCCTGGGTGCGGTAGGAGAAGCGCCGGCGGGTGCCGAAGTCGGCGACCTGGAATTCCGCGAGTTCCTCGCTGCTGGCCTGGGCGGAGAGCCAGTCGAGCTTGCGGTAGAGCTGCTCGCCGACCTGTTCCAGGACCACCTCGCGGTAGCGATAACGGTTGCGCACCTCGCTGACGATGGCCAGCAGCGGCACCTCGAAGAGGATCACGTGCAGCCATGGGCCGCGCAGGCGGATTGCCAGTTGGCCATCCTCGATGCCGGTGTGCACGTAGCGCAGGTTGAAGCGGAACAGGCTGAGGAAGCGGATGAAGTCCGGCTTCATGAACGGGATGCGTTCGAGGAAGGCGAGCTGGTCGGCGGTTACCTCGACTTCGGCGAGGCGCTCGATCTGGTAGCGGATCTCCGCCAGGTACGGACGCAGGTCCTCGGCGTTGCGGCAGCGGAATTCCCACTCCACTTCGGCGTTGGGGTAGTTGTGCAGCACCGCCTGCATCATGGTCAGCTTGTAGAAATCGGTATCGAGCAGGTTCTGCACGATGCGTTCGGCAAAGACGCTTTCGGCCATGTTCACTTCTCCTTGTCGGCGCCGGCGAGGGCGCTATCCAGTCGTTCCAGGTCGGCGCAGAGGATCACCCCGGCGTCGCGCATCTCGTCGCAGGCCCGCTGCGCGGTGTCCTCGGCGATGGCCCGGCAGGCGGGCAGGTAGAGCAGCACCTCGAAACCGGCGCGGCGCAGTTGCAGGGCGGTGTTCTTCACGCAGTAGTCCAGCGCCAGGCCACCCACCAGCACATGGCTCACGCCATTCTGCCTCAGGTATTCGATGACCCCGGTGCTGCGGCGTTCCGCCAGATCGTGGTAGCAGGCGCCGTAGGGATGCAGGTCCGGCTCCACGCCCTTCCAGACGAAGAAGTCGTAGTCGATCGGCCGCGGCAGTTCGTCGAGCAGCTCGAAACCCGGCGTACCCGGTACGCAGTGGCTCACCCAGGTCAGGTCGGCATCCGGATAGGCCAGCGGCCGCAGCATCTGCTCGGCGCTTTCCACTACCCAGGCAGCCTTCGGGCTGTGCGCGTCCTTGCTGCCCAGGCGCAGCGCGGCGCGGCTGGCCAGTTGGTTGAGGGCGGCGCCGATGGCGTCGCCGCCGGGCACCGGCAGTTCGTCCGGGCACAGCGGGGTGAAGCCTTTCTGGGCGTCGACATCGAAGCTGGCGATCTTGCTGGGGCGATTCATGGAAGCCTCCGCTTGACGGGTTGGGGCTGAATGTGGGTACATAATTCATCACGTGAAATAAGTCGTCAAGCACTTGTACTACAAAATTTCGCAGTGGAAGGTATTTTCTATGCGTGATGAAATAAGTTACCGGATTCGCCGACTGCCTGCCGGGATGAGCGGCGGACGCGCCCCCGACTTCGCTCTCGCGGTCTATGGTGGGGCGTTCGACCCGCCGCACCCCGGCCATGAGTCGGTGATCCGCCGGGCGCTGCTTTGCGCCGAAAGGGTCGCCCTGGTGCCGAGCCACCGCCACGCCTTCGGCAAGCGCATGGGCGATTTCGAGCTGCGCTGCCGCTGGCTGGCGCGGCTGGTCCGGCGGATCTATCCGCGGCGGGTGTATTGCGAGCCTATCGAAGCAGGAT
>NZ_SCND01000248.1:0-9197 GCF_005503585.1 Pseudomonas sp. 2VD | reverse complement strand
CGCCCGCGACTCCCGTGGAGCGAGCGAGGTCCGGCCAACCCAGCGCCGGGTCCAGGCGCACCGTGCGCAAGGCGGCGAAGCCGCGCAACTGCCAGCTGCCATCGGCACGCTTGGCCAGGCTGGCGCGATGCAGGCCTTCCAGGCGCGGGATGTAGTCGCTCATCCACAGCGACAACGGATGCTCCGCCTGCATCGCCGCGTAGATCTGGTGCATGGTGCGGATCGAGGCCTGCTTGGTCCCCGAATAGAAGTGGTAGTACAGGTGCAGGCCGCGCAGGCGGCGCGGGCTGTCGGTCAGGGCGAAGGTATCGATGACGCCGCGGAAGCCGTAGTACGGCCCCTGCCAGAGATTGGTGTAGACGTTCTCGTTGATGATCGGCGCGTAGTACTGCACGCCGCCGCGGGTGGGCCGGATCAGCGGGTAGAGTCCGGTCAGCGAGGGAAAGGCCCGGGTCAGCGCGGTATTGCCGCCGTTGACGTTCATCAGCCCGGCGTCGTAGGCGAGCTTGATGGTGGCGGCGTCGGGCAGCGCGTCGCCGGACCAGAAGATCATCTTGACCGGCTTCCGCGGGGTGGTCAGGCGCTGCTCGATGTAGTCGCGGGCCCCGATCACCTCGCGTACGAAGTCGACCTTGTCGTAGCCCGGGATGGCCATCTTGTAGCCATACTGGGCCTCGAAGTTCTCGCCCTGCTCGGCCAGTTGCGGCTGCCAGAAGAACGGATGGCTGAAGGTATGGCTGGCGACCTCGACCTTGTCGTCGGCGAAGATGCGCCGGGCGATCGGCTCCAGTTCCCTGGCCAGGTGCGGGTACATGCCCTTCGGCCCGACCTCGCCTTCGATCACCGAGACCGAGGTGAGGAACGGATAGGGCTTGATGAAGTCCTCCAGCACCTGCTGGCCGGCATAGGGACTGCCGGGCACCTCGGCACGGGAGACGAAGCCGTCGCCATCGATGTGCACGGTGGCGATGCGCCGGCCATTCTCGGTGGTCGCGTCGGGACTCGGCAGCGGCGCAAGGCGCAAGGCCTTGCGCAGGAAGGCGAACGGATCGAGGATCCAGCGCCGGTGCTCGCTACCCTCCTCCAGCACATAGGGCGCCAGGGCGAAGCCGCCCCAGTCGGCGGTCGCCACCGGCACATACTCCTTGCCGTCGCCCTTGAGCTTGAGCGCCGGGGTCACCCGCGCCGGATCGAGTACGGTGAGCGCCGGCAGGTCGCGGACCCGGATCACCAGCGGCGCTTCGAAGGCGCCCAGCAGCGCCTGGTCGTGGGTCTCGGTGCTCGGCTTGACCTTGAGCTTCTGCGACAGCCGGCGAATACCCAGGCGCTGCAACAGGCCGTCGTTCTCTGTGGGCAGGCCGGCGAGGAACGCCACCGGCACCTTTTCGTCGAGACGCGCAGCGATCCAGTTGTCGAAGGCGTCGCTGGCCAGCGGCGGTCCACTGGTCATCCAGGTGACTACCCCCGCGTAGAGACCGCTCAGCGGACGTTCGGGCAGCGGCTGGTCGGTGGGCAGGTAGTCGACCCGATAACCGAGGTATTCGAGCAGGCCGCCGAGGTAGACGTGGCCGGGGCTCAGGGTCAGGTCGCCCTCGCGCGGATCGTAGAGCAGCGCGATGCGCCGCGGTTGCACCTCGACGTCGCTCACCCCCAGGTAGTCCAGCGCCGGGGTGCTGACGAACGGCACGTAGCCTTCGCTACGCAGGCGCGCAGCGAGCGCGCGCGCCTCGTCGCGCCGCTCCGGCGGCAGGTAGTCGATGGCGACGATGGGCATGCCCTGGGCGCGCAGGGCATCCAGGTGACCCTTCAGCCAATCGCGATCGTCCTGGGGCACCTCGCGGTATTGCCCGGCAGCGGCGTCCCAACCGGCATGGATCGACTCCACGGCCACCGCCGACGCGACGCCGGGCAACTCCGGCAGCACTTCGAAACCGCGATTGAAAAACAGCTTGAGGCCCGGCTCCTGGCGATGCAGCTGGGCGAGGAAACTGGCCAGCGCCCGGCGCTGACCCTCGCGGCGCTCCTCGGCCTGTAGCTGGAAGCTGTCCAGGGTATCGAGGAACAGGCCGGCGTAGCCCTGTTTGCGCAGCTCCGCGGCGCGCTTGAGCAGGTACGCCCGCCAGCTCGGCGCGGCGAGGTCCATTACCTGGCTGTTCCAGGCTTGGTTGCGGACCGCGCTCTTGCCCCGGGCCAGGCCGCTATCGGCGATGGCGGCGGCGTCGCCGTCGAACTCGCCGACCGACAGATAGGCGAAGGGCGTGCTGCCCTGCTCTTTCAGATACCCGACATCGGCCGGCTTGAGGTGCGCCGCTTCGAGCACCACCCAGTCGAACTGGGAAAGCTCGGCCAGCGGCGGCCGCTCGGCGTACCAGAACGCCACGCTGGACGGCCCGCCGGCAGCCCCTGCGGCAGCGCCGGCACAAAGCGCCAGCGCCAGGCCGGCAAGCCAGGCGAGCGGGCGTTCGATGGGTCGAAGGATGTTACGGCGGGACGGCAGACGCAGCACGGCGATTCCTTTCTTGCTGAACCGCATGCCCAGCCTACGCGGCAGGGTCGATACCGACCGAAGCGGCAGGTCGGGAGCATGGATGCGGTTTCCGATGGCAACGTCGAATCCCTGACAGTGCGGGCACGGCCAAAGCAGCCGCAGGCGATTAACGTCAATCTAATGACTAAATATGCTAATTGCTAATTTTTTAAGCGGAAACTGTCAATTTTTAGGCACATACATGACGCCATGGTGTCCTTTTGCCTGCTCTTGCCTCCCGCGTGACCGCCGCGACGTCATCGGAAAACTCACCGGGCGGGGAAGGAAGTACGGGCTGCCGGGGGTTTATGCGATCGACAGGATCCCGGCCAAGGCATACGAAGCGGAGAAGTCATAGATCCATATGAACCTATTAATAGAGTTTCTAATAACTAAATATTTATTAAATCTGTGAGTCAGGTTGTCCTTTCCGGGCTAACGCCGGGCGCCGGACATTTGTCGCCGCGCAGCGCCTCAGCCACCGCAAACACCGCAGGTTTTCGCCGCGCCAGAATGAAAGAGCCCCGCACTCAGGCGGGGCTCTTGCTTGCCGTCAGGCCGCTCGCATCAGGGGATGCAGACACCGTGCTGGCTGCTCGCCAGGTCCATCAGCTCGCGGTTGGCCACGGCGTACATGGCGTAGTCGGTACCCGACGCGGCACGCAGTTCGACCAGCATCGCCCGCCAGCGCTCGACCAGCGGCAGGTGCTGTTCCAGCCACAGGCCGACGCGCGCCTCGACCTCCTTCGGTCCGTCCTGCATCTGCAACACCGAGACGGTGATCGCCCGCTGCTGCCAGTCGAGGTCGTCGCGGAACGCCTCGCGGGCCAGCGCCTGCCAGTTGTTCTCCACCGGCAGGTTGGTGATCTGCTGCAGGTACCAGGTCAGGTCCAGCGCGCTGCCCACGGCGAAATAGGCCTTGGCCACTTCCGCGGTGTCCTGGCCGGTCACGTCGGACGCCTCGATGATCGGCAGCAGCGTATACAGGTGGCTGGTGCCGGCCACCATGCGTGCCAGCAGTTCCGGTACGCCGGCGTCGACGTAGGTCTGGTAGCGCGCCTGCCACAGCTCGCGGGTCGGCCCTTCGAGCAGCTCGTTGAGCTTCAGGCCGAGGGCGGCGATGCGCGGGCCGAAGTGGGCCACGTCGCGCGCCGCGTCCAGCTCGTTGCGGCGGCTGCGGAGGAACCAGCGGGTGGCGCGGCGACCGAGACGCATCAGTTCGTCCATCAGGGTCAGTTGGATATCAGCGGGCACCTGGTAGTCGAGGTTCTCGATCTGGCGGAACCAGTGCGGCAGGTGGAACACGTCGCGAACGATCACGTAGGCCCCGGCGACGTTGGCCGCGCTCATGCCGGTGGACTCCTTCAGGCGCTGCACGAAGGTGATGCCCATGTGGTTGACCAGGTCGTTGGCGATCTGCGTGCTGACGATCTCGCGCTTCAGGCGATGGCGGCGCATGGCGTCGCCGAACTTCTCCGCCAGCAATGCCGGGAAGGCGGTCTCCATGTCGCGGGTCAGGTAGTCGTCGTCCGGCACCAGCGATTTCAGCAGCGATTCCTTGAGGTCGATCTTGCTGTAGGAGATCAGCACCGACAGCTCGGCGCGGGTCAGCCCCTGGCCGGCACTGATGCGTTCCGCCAGCTCCTCGTCGGAAGGCAGGAACTCCAGGGCGCGATCGAGCTTGCCACGTGCCTCGAGGTCGCCCATCAGCCGCTTGTACTCGGCGATCCGCTCGCGGGCGCGGCGTTGCGCCAGGGACAGCGCCTGGGTCTGCTTGTAGTTGTTGCCCAGCACCAGGGCGCCGACCGCGTCGGTCATCTTCACCAGCAGCGCGTTGCGCTGCTTCTCGGTCATGTCGCCGGCCTGCACCACTTCGTTGAGCAGGATCTTGATGTTGACCTCATGGTCGGAGCAGTCCACGCCGCCGGCGTTGTCGATGAAGTCGGTATTGTTGGCGCCGCCGTGCAGGCCGAACTCGACCCGCGCCAGTTGGGTCATGCCCAGGTTGCCGCCCTCGCCCACCACCTTCGCGCGCAGCTCGCGGCCGTCGACGCGCAGACCGTCGTTGGCCTTGTCGCCGACATCGGCGTGGGTTTCCTTGCTCGACTTCACGTAGGTGCCGATACCGCCGTTCCAGAGCAGGTCGACCGGCGCCTTGAGCAGCGCATGGATCAGCTCGGTGGGCGCCAGCCTGTCGGCCTGGATGTCGAAGCGCGCCTGCATTTCCGGGGTGATGGCGATGCTCTTGGCGCTGCGCAGGAAGATCCCGCCGCCGGCGGAGATCAGCTTGGCGTCGTAGTCGGCCCAGCTCGAACGCGGCAGGTTGAACAGGCGCTGGCGCTCGACGAAGCTGCTGGCGGCGTCCGGGTTCGGGTCGATGAAGATATGCATGTGGTTGAAGGCGGCCACCAGTTGCAGCTTGTCCGACATCAGCAGGCCGTTGCCGAACACGTCGCCGGCCATGTCGCCGATGCCGATGACGCTGATGTTGTCCTTCTGCACGTCGATGCCGCGCTCGCGGAAGTGCCGTTGCACGCTGACCCAGGCGCCCTTGGCGGTAATCCCCATGCCCTTGTGGTCGTAGCCGGCGGAGCCGCCCGAGGCGAAGGCGTCGCCGAGCCAGAAGCCGTACTCGGCGGCGATGCCGTTGGCGATGTCGGAGAAGGTCGCCGTGCCCTTGTCCGCTGCGACCACCAGGTAGGGATCGTCCTCGTCGTGGCGGACCACGTTGGCCGGCGGCACCACTTCGCCTTCCTTGAGGTTGTCGGTGATATCGAGCAGGCCGGAAATGAAGATCCGGTAGCAGGCGATCGCCTCGGCCTGGATCTCGTCGCGGCTACCGCCAAGCGGCAGGCGGCGCGGGACGAAGCCGCCCTTGGCGCCGACCGGCACGATCACCGCGTTCTTCACCTGCTGGGCCTTGACCAGGCCGAGCACCTCGGTGCGGAAGTCTTCCTCGCGGTCCGACCAGCGCAAGCCGCCGCGAGCCACCTTGCCGCCGCGCAGGTGCACGCCCTCGACGCGCGGCGAGTAGACGAAGATCTCGTACTTGGGCACCGGCCTGGGCAGCTCCGGGATGGCCTTCGGGTTGAACTTGAAGCTGAAGTAGCTCTTGTTCTGGCCGTTGCCGTCGGGCTGGTAGAAGTTGGTCCGCAGGGTTGCCTTGATCAGGTCGAGGTAGCGCCGCAGGATGCGGTCCTCGTTGAGCACCTGGACTTCGTCGAGGGCACCGAGGATCGCCTGCTCCAGCTTCTGTTGCTTGTCTTCCAGGTCTTCCGCGGTGAGTTTGCGCGCCAGGTAGAAGCGGGTCTTGAACAGCCGCACCAGCTCGCGGGCGATGTCGGTGTGGGCATTCAGCGCACTGGCGATGTAGCCGAGGTCGAAGCCCAGGCGGATCTGCTTCAGGTAACGCGCGTAGGCACGCAGCAGGGCGACGTCGCGCCACGGCAGGTTGGCGGTCAGCACCAGGCGGTTGAAGGCGTCGTTCTCGGCGTCGCCGCTGACGATGTGGACGAAGGCGTCCTGGAGGATCTCGTTGAGCTGCTGGATGTCCACGTCCAGCCCTTCGGCGTAGGTGAAGGCGAAGTCGTGGATCCAGTATTCGCGGCCGTTCTGGTGGCGCAGGCGGTAGGGGAATTCGCCGAGCACGCGCAGGCCGAGGTTCTCCAGGATCGGCAGGACGTCGGACAGGGCCAGCGGGGTGTCGGCGTGGTACAGCTTGCAGTGCAGTTGCTGCTCGCCCTGCGCCAGCGGCTGGTAGAAGCTCATCACCAGCGGGCGCTGCTCGGAGAGGCTGAGCAGGTGCTGCAGGTCGACCACCGCGAAGTGCGGGGCGAAGCGCTCGCGGTAGCCGGCCGGGAAGCCTTTCGGGAAGTCGGCCAGGACGTTGGTACCCTTGGCCTCGCCGAGGTTTTCCACCACCAGGCTGCTGTAGTCGTCCTGCCAGGAACGGCAGGCCTGGATCACTTCTTCCTCCAGGCGCGCCGGGTCGATGTCGATGCGCGACTTCGGGTCGACGCGGAGGATGAACTGCACGCGGGCCAGCACCGACTCGGAGAAGAAAGTCCAGAACTCGCAGTCGCTGGCTTGCAGGCGCTCCATCAGGACCTGCTGGATCTTCAGGCGCGTCTCGGTGGAATACACGTCGCGCGGCACGTAGGCCAGGCAGTAGCAGAAGCGACCGTAGGGGTCCTTGCGCAGGAACACGCGGATCTTGTTGCGCTCCTGGATGCGGACGATCGCCAGGGCGGTGCTGAACAGCTCGTCCACCGGGGTCTGGAACAGGTCGTCGCGCGGCAGTACTTCCAGCACCTGGGCCAGTTCCTTGCCGAGGTGGGCCTTGGTGTCGAAACCGGAGCGCCGCATCACTTCGGCGACCTTGCCGCGGATGAAGGGAATGTCGTTGACGCTCTCGTTGTACACCGAGGAGGTGAACAGGCCCATGAAGCGGCACTCGCGGATCACCCGGCCCTTGCCGTCCAGCTCGCGGATCGACACGTAGTCCGGGTAGGCCGGGCGGTGCACGCGGCTCGGATGGGCAGCCTTGGCGAAGGACAGCAGGACCGGTTCGCGCAGGTAGGCGACGGCATAGTCCTCGATGTGCAGGTCATCCTTGCTCAGGCCGGCGCGCAGCAGACGGGTCAGGCCGAGGAAGGATTTCTCGTCGTAGACCATGCGCCCGCCGTCGGCCTCGTCGGCGACGCTGAATTCCTCGTAGCCGAGGAAGGTGAAGTGGTTGTCCAGCAGCCATTCGAGATAGCTGCGCACTTCCTTCAGCTCCTCCGCCGGCACCTTCAGCTTGGCCTTGCCGAGCCAGGCCAGCAATTCGAGGGCCTTGGCCTTCATCGGCTCGAAGTCGGCGACGGTCACGCGCACTTCGCCGAGCACCTCCAGGAGGGCCTTCTCCAGCGCCCGCAGTTCGCCGGCGTGGGCGCAACGGTCGATCTCCAGGTACATCAGCGATTCCTGGCTGACGTCCTTGCCCTGGGTGCCCTTGGGCAGGATTTCCTTCAGCTCGCCCTTGGCCGAGCGGCGCACGCTGAGGACGTTGGTCTGCAGGGTATGGATGCTGTAGCCGCGGCGGTTCAGTTCCATGCGCACCGAGTCGACCAGGAACGGCAGGTCCGGGTGCAGCACTTCCACCGCGGTGTGGGTGGATTGCCAGCCGTGCTTCTCGTAGTCGGGGTTGTATACGCGGACTTCGGGCTGGTCGCGGTCGAAGCGCTCCAGCAGGCGCCAGGCGGAAAGGGTGCAACCGACCAGGTCGGAAAGCCGACGCTGGGTCAGTTCATCGAGGGAGATCAGGCTGAAGAACTGTTCGGCGAACAGCGTGACTTGTGGTAACGCCTTGTCGCCGAGGTGCTGCGCCAGTGCCGTCTGCAGTTGATGCTGGAAATCGGCTTTGCTGGCCGCGGTGAAGAACGCCATGGTTGTACTCCGCTTGGCTTGTTATTTCATGGAGGCGAGCGGTTCGCGGGAAAGGTCGCGAGCAACGCACCTTCGGACCGACCCTCGCTGCGTCCATGAAGTTCAGCAGAAGCTGAGCATTAATCCAGGCAGGCAGGCGCACAGCAAAGGCTGACCGGGAACCGCCCTTTTTCGGCGAGCGACCCGCCGGTCATATCCGACAGAGCTTAACGAGCCGGCAAGGCAAAACACTTACCGTGCTGCGACATATTCGTTCACCCCGGGAGCATCGGCTCACTGCACCGGCAGGAAATGCATGAACAGCAGTCCCTGGGCGTAGTTCACGCTGATCCGCCGGTAGCGTTCGCCGAGCACCTCGGCGAGCAGGTCCAGGCGCGCGACGATCTTGGCGAACTCGCGGGCGTAGCTGAGGTTGCTGGCGTCGTCGGTGAGGGCGTTGGAAAGCAGCAACGGGGCGCCCTTGTCGTCCTTGCGGGTAGCCAGCATCCAGGTGGCGACCTCGACGTTGCGCGCGGCGTTGTAGACGTACTGCGCGTCGATCCCCTGGTAGACGTAGAACTCGGTACGCCCGCCATGGGCGGTGATCAGCATGCTGGCCAGTGAATAGATGAAGGCGCCGACGCGGTCGCCCCTGAACGCCGGATCGAGGGAATAGGACAGCGCGGCGATGTCGCGGCGGCCGCCCAGGTCGCTGAGTTCGCGGTTCTGCTCGATGGCCCGGCGGATCGCCAGCTCGGCGTCGGCCTGGCTCGGCAGGCCGGTCTTCTTCCATTCGGCGGGATTGCGCTTGTACAGCTTCCAGAGCAACTGGTAGAGGCTTTGCAGGTTGTCGCGCATGGCCAGGGTGGCCATGCGATCGGCATCGGTCTGGAGGAATTCGCCGGCGCGCATCGAACCCTGGCTGGTGTCCTCGCCGGCGGCGTTGCGCGGCGCGTTCGAACATCCGCTGGCGAGCGCGCCGAGCAGCAACAGCAGCCCACCGACCCAGCGCCGCCACCCACGCCGGGCGCGGCCCTCCCCCTTGCGCCGGGCAAGCCCCGGCAATGTCGCTCCTGACAAACGCTCTGTCCATTCGCTGTTCGCATCGCGGAAACCGACCCGCGTGCGCCGGCGAAGTTCCCCGGGCGCGTCGATCCGCCGCGCTTCGCGAGGCAGGTCACGGCGAGAGGCGGAGGCTTTTCACCGGCATACCCGCGCGGGTTCACGAATAGGCGCGGCACGAGCGTCGGAGAGTACGCTAGGC
>NZ_SCND01000247.1:0-9214 GCF_005503585.1 Pseudomonas sp. 2VD | reverse complement strand
CACCATGTGCGCAGCCAGGGTTCCGCAGCCGACCACCAGCAGGCGCCGCGCATCGTCCCGCGCCAGGTAGTCGGCGGCCAGCGCCGAGCTGCAGGCGGTACGCCGGGCGGTCAGTTCCGAAGCCTCCAGCAACGCCAGCGGGCGACCGTCTTCGCCGTCGAACAGGGCGAACACCGCGGCCACCGCCGGCAGGCCACGCGCGCCGTTGCCGGGGAACACCGTCACCAGTTTCACGCCGATCCCCTCGCCGGCCTGCCACACCGGCATCTGTAGCAACGAGGCCTGCCCCGGCAAGGCATGGCAGCTGCGCAGCGGCGCACTGCAAGGCTTGGCCAGGCCGATGCGCAACGCCTCGATCAGTTGTGGATAAGACAGGCGCTCGGCGACCTCGGCGTTGCTGAAAAAGCGCAGGCTGTGCATAAGTCGAGTTTCCTCCGTCGCTGCAGGACAGCGCCCGCCCCGGCGGCCAGAGCGCCGAGGCGGGGCGCGCTCAATGTCCGCCGAGATAGGCGTTGCGCACCTCCTGGTTGCCGAGCAGTTCTTCGCCGCTGCCGCTCATGCGGATTTCCCCGGTGACCATCACGTAGGCGCGGTCGGAGAGCTTCAGCGCATGGTTGGCGTTCTGCTCGACGAGGAAGATGGTCATGCCGCTCCTGGCCAGCTCGCGCAGGGTCTGGAAGATCTGCTTGACCACGATCGGCGCCAGGCCCAGGGAGGGCTCGTCGAGCAACAGCAGCTTCGGCCGGCTCATCAGCGCGCGGGCGATGGCGAGCATCTGCTGCTCGCCGCCGGACATGGTCATGGCGCGCTGGTTGCGCCGCTCCTTCAGGCGCGGGAACAGCTCGAACATGCGCTGCATGTCCTCCTCGGCGTGGTCCATGCCGATGGGAATGGTACCCATCAGCAGGTTTTCCTCGACGCTCATGTCGGGGAACACCCGGCGTCCTTCCGGCGACTGCGCGATGCCGTTGGACGCCACGTAGTGCGCCGACTTCTGGCGGATGTCCTGGCCGCGATAGAGGATCTGCCCGGCCGCCGCGCGCGGCTGGCCGAAGATCGACATCAACAGCGTCGACTTGCCCGCGCCGTTGGCACCGATCAGGCTCACCGTCTCGCCCTCGTTGACCTGCAGCGAGACCTTCTTCAGCGCCTGGATCGGCCCGTAGAACACGTCCACCTCACGGAATTCCAGCAACGCCGCGCTCATGACAGCTCCTCTTCGTCGGCACCGAGATAGGCGGCGATCACCTTCTCGTCATGGCGGATCTGTTCGGGGTTGCCACGGGCGATCACGTCGCCGTGGTCGAGCACGATGATGTGGTCGGAGATGTTCATCACCATGCCCATGTCATGCTCGATCAGCAGTACGGTGATCCCGTGGTGGTCGCGCAGGTAGCGGACGATGTTGCTCAGGGCGTGGGTCTCGGCCGGGTTGAGGCCGGCGGCCGGTTCGTCCAGGCAGATGAGTTCCGGCCGCGTGCACATGGCCCGGGCGATCTCCAGGCGCCGTTGCTGGCCGTAGGACATCTCGCCGGCCAGGCGGTTGGCGCAGTCCACCAGGTCGACCACCTCCAGCCAGTAGAACGCGTGGTCCAGCGCCTCGCTCTCGGCGCGGCGATAGCCGGGAGTGTTGAGGATGCCGGCGAGCAGGTTGCGGTTGACGAACATGTGCTGCGCCACCAGCAGGTTCTCCACCACCGACATGTCCTTGAACAGGCGGATGTTCTGGAAGGTCCGCGCCAGCCCGGCGCGGTTCACCAGGTGGGTGCCGCCGAACATCTTGTAGTAGAGGCGACTGCCCAGTTGCGGCGGCTTGACGAAGTCGTCCAACTGGAACGGCTCGCCGAGCACCTGGATGACGTCCGTGGTGCGCCCCTGGGTGTTGAGCAGGATGTTGCCGCCGGTGGCCTTGTAGAAGCCGGTGAGGCAGTTGAACACGGTGGTCTTGCCGGCGCCGTTGGGGCCGATCAGCGCGGTGATCGAACCGCGCTCGACGTCGAGGTTGACGTCGTTGAGCGCCTTGATGCCGCCGAAGTGCATCATCAGGTGCTCGACGCTGAGGATCTTGTCGCTCATGGCGCCACCCCCTTGCGCGGGGCGAAGCCCACCCGGCTGATGCGGATCAGCCCGCGCGGCCGCCAGATCATCATCACCACCATGAGTATCCCGAGCAGCAGCACGCGGATGTCGGCGAAGCTGCGCAGCAGCTCCGGCGCCACGGTGAGGACGAAGGCGGCGATCACCACCCCGACCGTCGAGCCCATGCCGCCGAGCACGACGATGGCGAGGATCAGCGCCGACTCGAAGAAGTTGAACGAGGACGGGTTGACGAAGCCCTGGTAGCTGGCGAAGAACACCCCGGCCAGTCCCGCGGTGGAGGCGCCGAGCATGAACGCCGAGAGTTTCACCAGCACATGGTTTAGGCCCATCGCGCGACAGGCGATCTCGTCCTCGCGCAGCGCCTCCCAGGCGCGCCCGACCGGCATCCGGGTCAGCCGGTGCTTGATGTAGAGCACCAGCAGCACGACCAGGAACAGCACCACGTAGATGAACAGGAACTTCATGTTGGGGTTGTAGGCGATGCCGAGGAACTCGTGGATCGGCACCCCGCCATCCTTGGCCCGGCGGCCGAACTCCAGGCCGAGGAAGGTCGGCGCCGGCGCCGGCATGCCGTTCGGCCCGCCGGTGAAGGACAGCCAGTTGTTCAGTACCAGGCGGATGATCTCGCCGAAGCCCAGGGTGACGATCGCCAGGTAGTCGCCATGCATGCGCAGCACCGGGAAGCCGAGGATCGCCCCGGCCACCGCGGCGGTCAGCGCGGCCAGCGGCAGGACGGTCCAGAAGCCCAGGCCGAGGTACTGGTAGCCCAGCGCCAGGCCATAGGCACCAATGGCGTAGAAGGCCACGTAGCCGAGGTCGAGCAGCCCGGCGAGGCCAACCACGATGTTCAGGCCCAGGCCCAGCAGCACGTAGATCAGGCCGAGGATGACCACCGCCAGCAGGTACTTGCTGGCGAAGAACGGGAAGATCACCGCGGCCACCAGGATCAGCGGCACGATCCAGCGCAAGCGGGTCTTGTAGCCCGGCGGCAGGACGTGGACGCCGCTGCCAGCCCCCTCGAAGCGCTCCAGCACGGCCCGCCCGCCGCGGGTCTGCAGGTAGAGGCTGAGCAGGAAGCGCCCGGCCATCACGATCGCGATGATCCAGCCGACCCGCTCGTAATGCAGGTTGAAGCCGTAGCCGTCGAGGACCACGCCGACGATGGGGCCGAACACCACCAGGGCGATCAACCCGGAGAGCACGGCATCGAGGACGCACTGCTTGAGATCGATGGAAGTCTCGTTGCTCATCGTCGTCCCCTTACACCTTGGCGATCTGCGGGCGGCCGAGCAGGCCCTGGGGACGGAAGATCAGGATCAGTACCAGCAACGAGAAGGCGAACACGTCCTTGTAGTCGGTGTTGACCATCCCCGAGAACTGCGCCTCGGCCACTCCCAGCACCAGGCCGCCGAGCATCGCCCCGGGCAGCGAGCCGATGCCGCCGAGCACCGCCGCGGTGAACGCCTTGATGCCGATGATGAAGCCGGCGTAGAAGTCGAAGGTGCCGTAGTTCATGGTGATCAGCACCCCGGCCAGGGCGGCCATCGCGGCGCCGATGACGAACACGTAGGAGATCACCCGGTCGGTGTTGATCCCCAGGATCGAAGCCATCTTGCGGTCCTGCTGGGTCGCCCGGCACATGCGCCCGAGCTTGGTGTAGCGGATCACGTAGGTCAGCACTGCCATGCCGATCAGCGAAGCGATCAGGATGAACAGCTTGGTGTAGGTGAGCTGGACGAAACCGTCGCCGACGTGGAATTTCAGGGCGCCGTCGAGCAGGGTCGGGATCCCCTGCTGGCGCGGTCCCTGTGCCACCTGCACGTAGTTCTGCAGAATCAGCGACATGCCGATCGCCGAGATCAGCGGCGCCAGGCGCGTGGAGTTGCGCAGCGGCTTGTAGGCGATGCGCTCAATCACCCAGCCGTAGGTGCAGGTCACCAGCACGGTGAACAGCAAGGTGCCGAGGATCAGCAGCGGGAAGTTCTGCAGGCCGAAGAAGGCCAGCAGGGCAAGGGCGATGGCCGACAGGTAGGCGGAGATCATGTACACCTCGCCGTGGGCGAAGTTGATCATGCCGATGATGCCGTAGACCATGGTGTAGCCGATGGCGATGAGGCCGTAGACCGAGCCGAGGGTCAGCCCGTTGATCATTTGCTGGAGGAAGATGCCGTCCATTTTTCAGTCTCTTCAGGGCGAATCGCGACGGCCTTTGTAAGGCGCGCCGGCGCTCGCCGGTGAAAGCGGACGGGTGCTACTGAAACGGCCCCGGATCGCGGGACTCCAGACCGACCACACGCAGACGTCTTCGGTGAATCCGCACTACGGCGGCAAGCACGGGCGAGCACTTCAGCAGCTCCCGGACTTACCCATGCGCCGAGCCTGTGCCCGGCGCATGGCGGTCGAGCGCGATCAGGGCAACTGGTGGTACTTGCCCTTGTCGTCCCACTCGTAGACCACGTAGTCGGAGACTTTCAGGTCGCCCTTCTTGTCCCATTCCTTCTTGCCCATCACGGTCTGCACCGGATGCGACTTCAGCCACTCGGCGGCCTTGGCCGGATCGTTGGCGCCGGCGCCGTTGAAGGCCGCCGCCAGGGACTGGATCGAGGCGTAGGAGTAGAGGGTGTAGCCTTCCGGCTCGAAACCGCCGGCACGGAACTTCTCCACCACCGCCTTGCCGTCGGGGATCAGCCGCGGGTCGGCGCCGAAGGTCATCAGCACGCCCTTGACGTACTGCGGACCGCCGGCGGTGGTCGCCAGTTCGTCGGTGACCACGCCGTCGTCGGACATGAACCTGGCGGTCAGTCCCTGTTCACGCATCTGCCGTACCAGCGGACCGGCTTCCGGATGCAGGCCGCCGAAGTAGACGACCTCGGCACCGGAGGCGCGGATCTTGGTAACCAGCGCGTTGAAGTCCTTCTCGCCGCGGGTCAGGCCCTCGTAGAGAACCTCTTTCACGCCGAGCTTGTTCAGTTGCGCCCTGGTGGCGTCCGCCAGGCCCTGGCCATAGGTGTCCTTGTCGTGGATCACCGCGACCTTCTTGGCCTTCAGCACCTTGACGATATAGTCGCCGGCGACCACGCCCTGCTGGTCGTCGCGGCCGCACATGCGAAACATCCCGGAGAGTCCGCGCTCGGTGACCTGCGGGTTGGTGGAACCGGGGGTGATGGCGATGATCCCGGCCTCGTCGTAGACCTCGGATGCGGGGATGGTCGAAGAAGAGCAGAAATGGCCGACCACGGCGATGGCCTTGTCCTGGTCTACCAGGCGGTTGGCCACGGCCACGGCCTGCTTCGGTTCGCAGGCGTCGTCGGCCTTGACCAGCTTGATCTTCTCGCCGTTGATCCCACCCGCCGCGTTGATGTCTTCCGCCGCCTGGGACGCGCCGCGCCAGTATTGCTCGCCGAAGGAGGCGTTGGCGCCGGTATGCGGTCCGGCCACACCGATCACGACGTCGGCCAGCGCATGCGTGGAAAGACCCATCACGGATGAAACCGCGAGAGCCAGGATGCCTTTTCTGAACAGCTTCTTGGACATGGGGTGTTGCTCCTGAGGATGATGTTGGCGCTCGTAACTACGATGTTGTTGTTGTGTTTCGCTCAACAGGCAGAGCAAGCGGCGTGCCATTCGTTTTTTTCCTGAGTGGCCGGCCACAAGAACTTTAGCCCTCCTTTCCGTTTTTATCTTTGTTATTGGAAATCAGTCATTTAGACATTTCTCCGAATCCCCTTCGGAGAGCTACAGCCCAGGCTTCACAAGGCCTGAACCGTTCCTAGGAATAACTCTACAACGATATTGAAGCGGTTAGAAACTGCACGTCACTGGTGCGCTGCACGCACTAATTGAGGTCCTCTTTTTTAATGAAAGTGCAGGACAGAGCGGTTTTTAAAATTAATATGAACATGAACTTCCCGGGATTCGGTACTTGGCGGAAAAAGTCGATTCGAATACGACATGGACATATCCGTGAGCGACGCCACGTTCGGCGCAAAGCCCTGTGACGGATTCGTCATAAGCCAGCGAATGCTCTATCGCGAGACTTGCCGGCAGTAATAAGCGTCGCCCGGCACCCCGGCAAGCGAGCTTTCCTCCCCACGTCATTCCGTTTATTCATATAACGCGTTCCGCCCGCTCCACCCGCGCCAGGAAACCCGCCATGCTGAACAAACGCCGCCTGCCGTCGATGACCGCCCTGCAATGCTTCGAAGCGGTAGCCCGGCACCTGAGCTTCACCCGCGCCGCCGAAGAGTTGAGCCTGACCCAAAGCGCCATGAGCAAGCAGGTCGCGCAACTCGAGGAGCAGTTGCAGCACGCCCTGTTCCGCCGGGTGCGCAAGCGCCTGCAACTGACCCCGGCCGGCGAGCTGTACCTGGCCGAGGTACGCCGCATCCTGCAACAGGTAGAGCTGTCCACCCGCTTCCTGCTTTCCTACGGCGGCGAGACCGAAGTGCTGCGAGTGGCGACCCCGCCGACCTTCGGCGCGCGCTGGCTGATCCCGCAACTGAACGGCTGGCGCCACCGCCACCCGAACATCCACCTCGACCTGCGCCAGGAACTGGAACCGGACGACCTGCGCCAGGGCCATTGCGACCTGGCGTTCTTCTTCGGCCCCGGCACCCTGCCGGGCGCCGAGTGCATACGCCTGTTCGGCGAACAACTGGTGGCGGTCTGCGCGCCATCCCTGCTGCCGGCCGGCGGACTGGACGAGCCGACCCAACTGGCGGGGCTGGTGCTGCTGCAGAACGCCAGCCGCGCGGAGGCCTGGCACGACTGGTTCGCCAGCCTGGAGCGAAATTGCCAGGGTTGCTACCACGGTCCACGCTTCGACACCTTCTACATGTGCATCCGCGCCGCCCAGGCCGGTTGCGGGGTAGCCCTGCTACCGCGCTTCCTGGTCGAGGAGGAACTCGCCGAAGGCAAGCTGGCGATCGCCTGGCCGCACGCCCTGCCCAGCCAGGAGGCTTACTACCTGGCCTATCCCGAGCATGCCGCGGAAGTCCCCAAGGTGCGCCATTTCATCGAGTGGATGGTAGAGCGCCTGGAGCAGGAGCAACCCTCAGCGGGCCCCCGCCAGACGCGCCACGGCCCGGTTTGACGTTTCCGCTGTGCGGAACCATCTTTACTCTCACTCGGTTCACCTCGGAACGTCCCATGCTCACTGGCGTCACGGTTCGAATCCGCCTGCTGGTCCTGGCGTTGCTGCCCCTGACGATGCTCGTCACGGTCATCGCGATGGCGCTGGCCAACGCCAGTCGACTCGATGCCAGCTTCCAGGACCTTTTCAACAACCGGATGAAGCCCATCAGCCAGCTCAAGATCGTCGCCGACGCCGTTGCGGTCAGCGTGGTCGACGCCCTGCACAAGTACCGTGCGGGGGTCTTCGATGAAGAGCGCCTGCAGCAGGAGTTGAGTGGGGCGCTGTCGCGCATCGAGAAGTCGTGGGCCGACTATTCCGCAGACCACCGGACTGCCGCCGAGAAGGAAATCATCGAGTCGCTGGTCCCCACCCTGGAACAGGTCAAGCGGATGACCCTGGCATACGGCGAGCAGGCCAGGGCCGGAAGCCTGCGAAACGTCGAGGCCGGAACGTTCAATCGCGAGATGTATGGTGCGTTCGATCCCCTGGGAACCGCGCTGTCGACGCTGATCGACCTGCAGCTCAGCGAAGGCGCCAAGCTCAACGAGCAGATGGAGAAACGCTACGACTCCATGCGCACCACCTTCCTGCTCATCGGCGCCGCAGCCCTGGTCCTCATCGTCGCCGCGGCCTGGTTCATCAGCCTGTCGATCATGCGCCCGCTTTCCGATCTGCGCGGGGTGATCCGCCGCGTGCAGGACTCCTCGAATCTCACGCTCCGCGCCGATGCGCGCGGGCGCGACGAAGTGTCCGATACGGCGCGCGCCTTCAATATGATGCTGGAAAGCCAGCAGGCGCTGCTCCGCCATCTCGCCGAGACAGCCAGGAAGCTGACCGTCACCTCGGACGAGATGAGCGCCATCAGCAACCAGGTCAGCCATGTCGCCACGTCCCAGGGCGACCAGACCGACATGGTCGCCACGGCGGTACACCAGATGAGCATGGCGGTCCAGGACGTGGCGCGGAACGCCCAGGCCGCCGCAGCCAGCGCGGAATCGGCGAACAGCGAGGCGCACACCGGAACCGGCCTCGTGCATGCGAACCTCGACGCCATCCAGGGCCTGTCGGTCATGGTCGGAGAGGCGGGAGCCGTCATCGACACGCTACGCAACAAGACCGATGAAATCAGCACCGTCCTGGAAGTCATCCAGAACATCGCCCAGCAGACCAACCTGCTCGCCCTCAATGCCGCGATAGAAGCCGCACGGGCGGGCGAGGCCGGACGCGGGTTCGCGGTGGTCGCCGATGAAGTGCGCAGCCTGGCCACCAATACGCACAAGGCCACCGAAACCATCCGCGAGATGATCGAAGCCCTGCAGGCAGGCGCCAGCAGCGCGGTCAGCGTGATGCAGCAGTCACGCGAGCAGGCCCAGGTCAGCGTCCAGCGCGCCCACGAGGCGGGAAAGGCGCTCGGTCTCATCGCCCAGGCGGTCGAAGGTATCGCCCAGAGCAACGCGCAGATATCCACGGCGACGGAAGAACAGACCGCCACCGCGAGCGAGGTCAGCCAGAACATCGACTCGCTCAATGCCAGCATCGGTGAAGTCGCCGAGGGCGCGGTGAAGACCTCCACCTCCAGTGTCGAGCTGGCGAAGCTGGCAAACGGACTGGAGCAGCAGATCCAGCGCTTCACCGTCTAGCAAGCGCGGCAGGGAGCGGCCTCACCGGCCCTGCCGCACCCGTTTGTCAGGACGCCAGCAGGCTGCGGTCGAAAACGAAGGCGCCGCCCGGCTTCGGGGTGAAATGCAGGACGTGTTGCGGGCGCCCCATGGGCGGACGCTGGCGTTCGCCGGTGTCCTCGACCCAGCCAGCCTCTTTCATCCGCTCCAGGCGCCCGCGCAGGCTGGAATGCTGGACTTCCTGGCCGATGGCGCACTCGAAGGCCTTCAGCGCCTCGGCCACGGTGAAGCGCGGCGCCAGCAGGAACAGCGGCAGGGCGCTGTACACCGACTTGCTCGCCAGGCGCTTGCAGGCCTGCTG
>NZ_SCND01000246.1:0-9224 GCF_005503585.1 Pseudomonas sp. 2VD | reverse complement strand
CTGGTAGACGAAGCCTTCGGCCAGGCAGCGCGCCAGGCAGCGCAGCGGCTCGGGGTAGTCCTGGTAGTAGCCGTCGCTCTCGCCGGTGAGCAGGACGTGCAGCGCATGGTGGCCATCGTCGTTCCACTGTGCGTCGTAGCCCTGGCGCAGCAGGCTGGCGCGGTTGTCGTCGTTCTCCAGGACCAGGTGCAGATGGCGCTCGGGGCCGGCGGCGCCGCGCAGGCGGCGGGCCATCTCGACGAGGAACGCGCTATCGGGAATCGCGTGCACGGCATCGAAGCGCAGGCCGTCGATGCGATAGTCGAGCAGCCACATCAGGGCGTTTTCATAAAAGAACTCGCGGACTTCGCCGCGACGGAAATCGATGGCCTGGCCCCAGGGCGTCTGCCGGTCGTCGCGAAAGAACGCGGCGGCGTACTGGGCGAGGTAGTTGCCGTCCGGGCCGAAGTGGTTGTAGATCACGTCGACGAAGACCATCAGGCCCATGCCGTGTGCGCTGTCGATCAGATGCTTGAGCTGCTCGGGCGTGCCGTAGGCCGACGCCGGGGCGAACGGCAGCACGCCGTCGTAGCCCCAGTTGCGGCGACCGGGAAACTCGCCCAGCGGCATCAGCTCCACGGCGGTCACGCCCAGTTCCACCAGGCGCGGAAGGAAGCCCTCGACCTCGGCGTAGGAGCCGAACAGGCCGACGTGCAGCTCGTAGATCACCGCTTCGTGCCAGGGCCGCCCGCGCCACTCGTCGACGCGCCAGGCGTAGGCGTCATGGTCCAGCACCTGGCTGTCGCCATGTACGCCGTCGGGCTGGAACTGCGAGGCCGGGTCCGGCACCCCGGGGCGGCCATCGATGCGGTAGCGGTAGCGGGTGCCGGGCGGACAGGGCAGGGTCGCCTCGAACCAGCCGCTGTCGCTGCCTTCCAGCGGCCAGTCGCGGCCGTCGGCGGTCTCGACCCGGACCTCGCGGGCGTCCGGAGCCCAGAGGCCGAAGCAGGTTCGGCCGTTGCCTTGGAACTGGGCGCCGAAGCGGCGCCGGATCGCCATCATTGGCGTACCCCGCGCAGGGCCGGAGCGGTATTCCTCAACAGGCGCCGGTACAGGCGGTTGTAAGGCTCCACCGAGTCGCTCCAGAACATCGGCGCGGCCATCGCCTTGCAGCGCATGGCGTTGAGCAGTGAGGGACAGTGGTAGACGTTGATCGCGCGCATCACCGCGTCGAGGTAGCTCTGCGCGGTTTCCTCACGGAACAGGAAGCCGGTGACCCCGTCGACGATGGTATCGGCGAGGCCGCCGGTGCAGCGCGCGATCGGCAGCGAGCCGAAACATTGCGCATAGAGCTGACTGAGCCCGCAGGGCTCGTAACGCGAGGGCATGAGCAGGAAGTCGCTGCCGGCGTAGATACGGCGGGCCTCGGTCTCGTCGAAACCGATATGCACGCCGACCTGGCCGGGATGACGCCGGGCGAGCTCGAGCATGGCCTTCTCCAGGTTCGGCTCGCCACGGCCGATGCTGACCAGGCGGCCGCCGGCCTGGAGCAGGGCATCGCTGATCTCCAGGGTCAGGTCGATGCCTTTCTGCTGCACCAGGCGCGAGACCACCGCGAACAGCGGCCCCTTGCCCGGCTCCAGGCCGAAACGCTCCTCCACGTAGCGCGTGTTGGCGCGCTTGCCGGCCCATTGGCGGGCGCTGAAGCCGGCCACCAGGTGTGGATCGCAGTGCGGCTGCCAGCTATCGTCGATACCGTTGACGATGCCGCTGAGCTGACGCTTCTCGACCTTGCACTTGAGGATGCCGTGCAGGCCGCAGCCGTATTCCGGGGTAGTGATTTCCTGGGCGTAGGTCTCGCTCACCGTGGTGATGTGGTGGGCATGGGCGATGCCGGCCTTGAGGAACGACAGGCGCCCGTGGAATTCCATGCTTTCGTGGCTCAGCGCTTCGTCGGGAAGACCCAGCTCGGCGCTGCATTGCAGGTCGCAGAGGCCCTGGTAGGCGAGGTTGTGGATGGTGAACAGGCTCGGCGTGCGCACGCCGTTCCAGGCCATGTAGGCCGGGGTCAGCGCCGACGGCCAGTCATTGGCGTGCACCAGGCCCGGCTGCCAGCCCTGGGCGCCGCGGCCGCCGGCGATCTCGGCGGCGGCCAGGCACAGGCGGGCGAAGCGCAGGTGGTTGTCCGGCCAGTCATTGCCCTGGTCGTCCATGTATGGCGTGCCCTCGCGCTCGTAGAGCAGCGGGCAGAGCACCAGCATGACTTCCAGGCCGTCGTCGAGGGTCACCAGGCCGATCTCGCAGGGCGGGATCGCCGCCCGGCCGGGCAGGCTGCCGATGATCCGCAGGTCGCGGCAGCGCTCCAGCACCTGGCGGTAGCCGGGCAGCAGGACCCGCACCGAATGCTCGCGCTTGAGGACCCGCGGCAGCGCGGCGGAAAAGTCGCCGAGTCCGCCGACCTTGACGAAGTCGCTTAGCTCGGCGGTGACGAAGAGTATCCGATCCCTCTGTTGCGGCGGGTCCTGCGGGTGCAGCAGCGACGGAAAAGCGGTCAGTACCGCGGGTTCTTCCAGGCAAGCGCCTGCAACAGAATGTCCCATGTCATCCTCCGGTCGTACGTTGTCCTTGGCGTTGGTCGGTCGGACTCCGTCGCGCCGTGGCATGGGCGAAGTCCTTGCTAGGGGTGACCGGAGGGGAGCGGCGGAAGTTTAGTTTTTTTTACCGGCGGCTCGGCTTGCGAGAGGCCTCGCCAGGGGGTTGCAGGCGAGACGACGGGCGCGGCGGGTTGCCGAATGCAAGGCTTGCCGGGGGTTTTCTTGCAAAGTGCAAATATCAATTCGCCGGCTTGTTTTTCAACTTATTGATTTATAAGAATTTTATTTTCCAGAGAAATTGGTACGCCTTCTGCTCGACAGAGATACGCCTGATTACCGGCGTCAAAGAATCTGATGAGACAGGAGGCCAGCAATGCTAGAGACCGATGAAAACCTGGTTGAGTACCTGGAAGAGCATTTCAAGGATGTGCGCGTCAGTTGCCAACCTCGGCCTGACGGCGCGTTGCTGGTGACCTTGCGTAACGACCAGGGCAAGCGCCTGGTGAGCCGGGCGATCTCCGGCCAGGAGCAGAGCAACCCGCTGTTGCTGAACCAGGTGCTGGAGCGCATCCGCCGGGACCTGATCATCGACCAGGGGCCGCTGCAGATCCGCGACAGCGACTATTTCCGCAAGCGTATCGACCTGCTCACGTTCCGCGATAGCGACAACCAGCATCTCACCCACCGCAAGGTCCTGGTCGCCGGCGGCAAGCTGCGCACCATGAGCCTGGCTCGCTGAGCCGGCTGTTTCAGCGCCGGGGCGGCCAGGCGCCGACCCGGCCTTCCGACGCATGGTCCGAACCAAATCCGCTCTCGTACCCTCCATCTAGAACTCATACCAACGATGGAGGCGGACATGCGTTTTTCCATTTCTGCATCATCGGGTGCGCCAGCGACGAGTCCACGCAACCCATCCGGGGACCCGGACGAATACCCGGTTCCTGACCACGAAAGCCACGTCCCCCAGGAGTTCCCGGAAGAAGTTCCGATGGAACGGCCCGACGAAGAGTCCCTCTCGCCCATACCGGAGCCCTGAACGCCGGGTCTCCATCCAGGAGGAGCGGAACATGAGCGCAGACCCTCGGCAGAGACTGGTGGTGGCCCATAGCGTCGATCCCGCGGCCGCCGAACATGAAGTGCAGGGCAACCTGGCCCTGGCGCGCTGGCTGGCGGAAGTCCAGAAGCTGGAGTTCGGCGGCCGCTACGAACCCGAATTGCACCAGCGAGGCCCCCTCTACCTGGTCCCGACCCGCACCCTGGTCGGCAGGGAGACCGCCGTGCGCCTGGGCGTGAACAGTGACGAAGATCTGCTCGGCGGTTTCGTCGAGCACGCGTTCATCGCCGGCAAGGCCATCGTCCATCCGCTGCCGCGCGGCGGCGTGGCGCCGGAAGGCTGGAACCCGCTGTTCGCGGAGAAGGTCCGCGACGTCGTGCTCAACGGCGTCAGCGTCTTCAGCCTGGCCGACGCACACCGCGCCGGCGGCCGCCTGCTCGCCGAAGGACCGGTGCGGGCCAAGCTGGCGGAGGCCTGTGGCGGCCTCGGCCAGTACGTGGCGCACGACCTCGACGAACTGGACGGCTGGCTCGGCGGGCTGGAGGAGCGCCAGTTGGCGCAGGGCCTGGTACTGGAAGCCAACCTGGACGGGGTCGTTACCCATAGCGTCGGCCAGCTCCGGGTCAACGGCTTCCTGCTGAGCTACCACGGTCAGCAGCACCAGACCCGCAACGCGCGCGGCGAACTGGTCTACGCCGGCTCCGACTTGCTGGTGGCGCGCGGTGGCTATGCCGAGCTGCTGACCCTGGACCTGGCCCGCGAGGTGCGCCAGGCCATCGAGTACGCGCGGATCTTCGACACCGCCGCGGCGATCTTCTTCCCCGGCTGCTTCGCCTCGCGGCGCAACTACGACATTGCCCAGGGCCGGGACGGCAACGGTCGGGAGCGCTTCGGCGTGCTCGAGCAGTCCTGGCGGGTCGGCGGCGCGAGCAGCGCCGAGATCGCCGCGCTGGAGGCCTTCCGCGCCGACCCGGGACTGCCCGCGGTGCGCGCCGCGTCGTTCGAGATCCACGAAGACAAGCGCCTGCCGGACAACAGCCGGGTGATCTATCGCGGCCCCGACGAACACGGCGACTTCCTGCTCAAATATGCGATGACGGGGGAGGCATGACGGCGAACAGCGAACGCATCCGCATCGGGGTCGGCGACGACCGGATCGAAGGCACCTTCCTCAGCCCCCGGGCGAAGGTCCCCGGCGTGCTCTTCGTGCACGGCTGGGGCGGCAGCCAGCAGCGCGACCTGAAGCGCGCCCAGGGCATCGCCGGGCTCGGCTGCGTGTGCCTGACCTTCGACCTGCGCGGCCACGGCGCGGAAAGCGGGCGCCAGGCGCTGGTGACGCGCGAGGACAACCTGCAGGACCTGCTCGCCGCCTACGACCGGCTGGTGGCCCACCCGGCCATCGACAGCCAGGCGATCGCGGTGGTCGGCACCAGCTATGGCGGCTACCTGGCGGCGATCCTCAGCCAGTTGCGCGCGGTGCGCTGGCTGGCCTTGCGGGTACCGGCGATCTACCGCGACGAGGACTGGCTGACGCCCAAGCTGCTGCTCGACCGCGAGGACCTCATCGAGTACCGCGGCAGCCTGATCCCGGCCGCCAGCAACCGAGCCCTGCAGGCCTGCGCGGGATTCCGCGGCGATGTGCTGCTGGTGGAGTCGGAGTTCGACAGCTATGTGCCGCACTCGACCATCATGAGTTTCCGCGCCGCCTTCCAGCAGACCCATTCGCTGACCCACCGGATCATCGACCACGCCGACCATGCGCTCAGCAGCGAGGCGGCGCAGGACGCCTATACCTCGATCCTGGTGGACTGGATCACCGAGATGGTGGTCGGCGAACGTCTCAGCATCACCCCGGCCTACGCCACCATCCATCCGGCTTTCTGAACGCTCCGCGACGGCGAGCCTCCCACCTTCCGTGGGCGCTGGTTGCTGCCCACGTTCCGTGCCGGCAGGCGCCGGCGCCGACAGACGCGAGAACTCCCGGACAGCTCCGGGCCAAGGAGAGCGAAATGAACCAGACCAACCTCGACGACACCCTCGACGTACTCAACGACCTGCTGCAAACCAGCAAGGATGGCGAGGCCGGCTTCCAGGCCTGCGCCGAAGACCTGCGCGATCCGCAGTTGAAGGCGGCGATGCTGGAGCAGAGCCGCGACTGCGCCGCGGCTGCCGACGAGCTGGAGCGGATCGTCCTGGAACTGGGTGGCAAACCCAAGGACAGCACCAGTTTCGCCGGTGACCTGCATCGGCGCTGGGTCGACCTGAAGTCACTGGTCACCGGCAAGGACGAAGAGGCGGTGCTCAACGAATGCGAGCGCGGCGAGGATGTCGCCAAGCAGCGTTACCAGGCGGCGCTGGAAAAACCGCTGCCGGCGCAGATCCACCAGGTGATCGAGCGCCAGTACCAGGGCGTGCTCCGTCACCACGACCGGGTCCGCGCCCTGCGCGACGCCCGCGCCTGAGGCCCGGTGCCGCGAGGGGAATGCCATGAGGCGGTCCCGGGCCTTGCTGCGCGACGGCCAGGAACCGCGCTCATTGCGGATCTCCGCGTTTCCGCTGATCGAGGCGACCGCCCGTCCTCGTGACTGAACTCGGCGGAGGAGCGCGCGCTCAGCCAGAGAGAGTGCCGGAGCACTCGGATAACAAACCGATGAGGAGCGACCATGAACGCCATCGAATTGCTGGTCCATGACCACGAGACCGTGAAGAAACTGCTCAATGAACTCAGCGAGACCACCGAACGGGCGCTGAAGAAGCGCAGCGAGCTGCTGGGCAGGCTGGAGCTGGAACTGGTGCTGCACACCGCCATCGAGGAAGACATCCTCTATCCGGCGATCAGGGACAGCGGCGGCAAGGAAGAGCTGAAGATGTACTACGAGGCCAAGGAGGAACACCGCACGGTGGACTCCCTGGTCCTTCCCGACCTCAAGCGCACCCGCCCGGACACCGTGCAGTTCGCCGGCCGGGTCAAGGTGCTCAAGGAACTCCTGGAGCACCACATCGAGGAGGAGGAGGGCGAGCTGTTCCCGCGCGCCCGGCAATTGCTCGACGCCGCCGCCCTCAAGCAACTCGGCCAGGCCATGCAGCAGCACAAGAAAGAGCTGAAGGCGCGCCTGGAAAAACGGGCGGCCTGAGGCATGCGCGAAGAAGACCGCGCCTTGCTCGAGGAACTCCTGCTGGCACGTGGCCCCGGTGGCCAGGAAGACGAGGTCAGGGCCATCTGCCAGCGGGAACTCGAGGGCTGTTGCGACGAGGTCGGCAGCGATGCCGCCGGCAACCTGGTCGCGCGCATCAGCCCGCCGCACCTGCCGCGCGAGCAGGCGCGGCGGGCCGCGGTGCGGCTGCTCGCGCACCTCGACGAGATCGCCATGATCGTCAAGCGCGTCGAGGCCGACGGTACCCTGCGCGTAGTGGCGCTCGGCGGCGCCCAGCCGGTGAGCTTCGGCGTCTGTCCGGTACAGATCCTGGCCGGCGAGGCGGTACTCGACGGCGTGCTGTCCTACGGCAGCATGCATGCTACCGGCGAGTCGCCGCAGGGCTCCGACGTGCTCTCGGGCGCGGTGCACTGGCGCGACGTACACGTGGTCACCCGGCGCAGCGCCGAGGGACTGGCGAATATGGGCGTGCGACCGGGTACCCGCGTGGTGCTCAACCGTCTGTGGCGGCGCCCGTTGTACTTCCAGGATTGCGTCGCCGCGCACTTCCTCGACGACCGCGCACCGCTGCTCGCCGTGCTCGGCGTGGCTCGCGAGATCGCCCGGCGCCGCGACGAGTTGCACGGCGACCTCTACCTGGTGCTCACCACCATGGAGGAGGAGAGTAACGCCGGCGCGCTGTTCGCCGCGCGCCGACTGCCGGGCGACATCAGCATCGCGGTGGAAGTCGGCCCAACGGTAGCCGAATACGGCACCCGGCTGTGCCGCGACCCGATCGTCAACAGCGGCGACTCCAAGGGTTATTACAGCCGCCATGTCACCGACCGCCTGTTGCGGGCCGCCGAACGCTGCCAGTACCAGCCGCAGGCGGCGCTGCTGGTGGACTTCGCCTCGGACGCCAGCGCCCTGCTGAGCCACGGCGAGGCCGCGCAGGTCGGCTGCATCGGCATTCCGACCGAGAACACCCACGGTTTCGAGATCGTCCTGGAAGAGGGCATCGAGGCTTGCCGGCGGACGCTGGTCGAGTTCCTCGTGCAACCGCCGGACGACGAAGCCTGACCGATAACCGAAGCAAGGAGAATTCCATGAACGAATACCTGACGGCCAATGGCTTGCCGCACAACCTGCAGCGCGGCGAGCGACTCGCTTCCATCGGCGCCGGACTGGTCCTGGCCGGCTTCGGCCTGGCCCGCGGTGGCTTGCCCGGCGCCTGCAAGGCGGTCGCCGGCGGCCTGCTGGTCAGCCGCGGGTTGAGTGGGCATTGCCATGTCAAGGGCCTGCTCAATGAACCGCGGGAAGAGTTGCAGTTGCTGCGCGAAGAGGTGCAGCACCTGACCCGCCGCCTGCAGCGCCTGCAGGAGCGCCAGCGCGACGACTCGCGGCAGGACGCTGCGCTGGACGCCGAGCTGCCGCCGAACCTGCCGTGATAGCCATGGGCCCTGCGCCTGGCGCAGGGCCCATCGAAGAGAGGAGGGCGAGACGATGGCCAGCCAGCTGTTCCTGATCAGCTACATCCTCGACGACCAGCCGATGACCTGCGAATTGCACAGCGAGGCGGAAACCCTCAGCCGCGAGGAGGCCCGCCGCCACTTGGAGGCACTGCATCGACCGCACGACGCCGAGGCGATCAGCGATATCCAGGTCAGCAAGGTGGAACGTACCCATGAACCGGGCACCACGCCGGGACACTACCAGCAGCCCTGACGGCGGGAGGGAAAAGAAGGGGGGAGGGGCTCAGCCGGTGCCGGTCTGGAGTTCCGCCTCGAACTCGCCGAAGCGCCTGATTTCCTCGCGCAGGTTGAGGATGAAGGCGCTGAGGTCGCTGAAGCTGCTGCTCTTCAGGAAGTCACTGTTGGGCACGATGTAGAGCGCGCCGTGGGGACCACCCACGCGGCAACTGATGGTCACCGTGAAGTCGGGGTTCAGTTGGCACTGGCAGTCGTGGTCGCGCAGTTCCTCCTCGAGGATCTTCTTCAGGTACAGGTAGGAAAGGTTCATCTGGCCAGCTCTCCCCGGTTTGCGCAACGCAAGAAAAAAATCCACTCCGTCCCTGGAGCGGGATTAGCCTGAATCAGAGAGAAACCGTCGATACGTACAACGGTAGGGATAACTATAGGCGCCGCGCCGATGAAATACCGGCCACATCCAGAATCTGCGGGATAAGCTGTATCCCGCATGAGGCGCGGGATGCAGAATGCAAGAAGTCGTGCAGAACGCTCATGTCGGAGTGCGATCATGACGGGCGAAAAGCCCGTTCGGCGCTCCTTATGGGCATTCGAAAGAGCTTTTCGCCCATATGGTTATATGGATTTTCTCGATATTTCCTCTAGGAACCTCGCCGGCTCGTTGGCGAAGAAGCCGATCTTTTTTGCCGGGTTTCCCGCATCGCCCGCCGCAATCCCCTTGCCACCCCGTAGCCAAGCAGGCAGCCGAGCAGGGTAG
>NZ_SCND01000245.1:0-9242 GCF_005503585.1 Pseudomonas sp. 2VD | reverse complement strand
GTCCTGCTCGGGCAGGTGGAAATCCAGGAGCAGGGTGGAAAGGTCCTGCAAGGTGGCGATCGGCGTCCCGGGCGAGACGTAGTCGCCGACGTCCACCTGGCGGATGCCGATGGTCCCGGCGAAGGGCGCGAGCACGCGCTTCTTCGCCAGCGCCGCCTTCAGCTCGGCGACGGTGGCGCTGGTCTTGGCCCACTGCGCGGCGAGACGGTCGAATTCGCTTTTCGAGATGGCCTTGCTGCCGATCAGTTCGCGGCCGCGCTGGTACTCGGCCCTGGCCAGGCCGAGATCGGCCTCGGCAGTGCGCAGGGTGGCTTCCTCGACGTCGCTTTCCAGCTGGATCAGCGGTTGGTCCAGCTTCACCTGGTCGCCGGAAAGGAACAGTACGTCGCGTACCGTGCCGGAGACTTCGGCGGTGAGGGTCACGCCCTGGAATGCCTTGAGGCTGCCGATGGCTGGCAGGCGGCTCTGCCAGGGACGCTTTTCGGCCAGGCTGGCGGTCACGCTGATCGGCGGTTTCGGTGCGCTGAAAAGGGCGATCTGCTGACGGATGGAGTAGACCTTGTAGCCGGCGAGAATCGCCACCACGGCGATCACCGCGGCGAGCATGATCAACATGCGGCGGAGCAACATAATCCTGGTCCCTGGTATGCCGAGAGCGCCCCGTTTCGGGGCGAATCCGACACATTACGTGCAGCTTTCAAGGCTTGTCAAAGCACAGGATTGGCGAAAGATTTCAAGCGTGTTGCAGGTCGCTTCCGACTTTCGCGGACCGGTATGGCGAGAGGTTGATGCCGCGCTCTCAGGCCAGGTGCAGGTGGTTGTCCCAGAGGCCGGCAGGCAGCTCCAGCGGTTGCGCGGCGATGCGCTCGCCCTGGCAGTCGTAGAAGCGGCAACGGCCCTGTCCGGATGTGACGACGAAGCCGTTCTTCACCGCGCCCACGCCGGCGCAGTCCGGCAACGGCGCGTCGAGGCGTACGGCACCGCTGTCCAGGTCCCAGATGAAGAAACGGTTGCCGCGCGGGGCGGTCAGGGCCACCAGGCGCAGGTCGTCGTGGATCGCCACGCTGGCGGTGTACTGGGCCATCGCCAGGCGCTGCTCCTCGGCCACCGGGAAGGCTTCGAAGGGACGGCCGGGGCGCTTGATCGCCAGCAGGTCGGCATGTTCGTGGGCATCGCCCATGAACTGCTGGCCGGCGACGATGGTGCCGTCGCGACCGATCGCCAGGTGGCGGACGCTGTTCATCTGCTGCGCCAGGGTTTCCTTGGACAGCAGATTGCCGTCGCGGCGCATCAGCACCAGGCTGGGCTCCATGGCGTCGAGGTTCATCTCGACCCGGCTTTCCGCCTCGGTGCGAATGCCGCCGTTGGCCACTACCAGGGTCTCGCCGTCGGGCATCCAGGAAACCTGGTGCGGCCCGAGGCCGTGGGTGGAGATCTCGCCGCTGTGCTGCAGTCGCTCGCCGTCGAAACGGTAGACGCCGAGCACGCCGCGACCGGGATCGGTAGTGTCGTTCTCGGTGGCGTAGAGCCACTCGCCGCTCTGGTGGAACACGCCGTGGCCGTAGAAGTGGCGGTCTTTCTGCGAGACCAGGGTCTGCAGCAGGCGACCGTCGTTCAGGTCGATCAGGTAGCTTTCGGTGCCTGGCCGGCGGGCGACGAACAGCGCCAGCGGCAGGCTCGGGTGCTGGACGATGTCGTGGCAGCGCTGGGCCACGCGGGTGGCGAACTGGCACTTGCCGTCCAGGCGGTAGCCCACCGCGTAATGCTGGCCATCGGCGTCGTCGCGCGCCGACAGCACCAGCGGTTGGCTACCCTGGCGGCTGAAGCTCCAGCCGCCGAAGGACAAGGCGCCGAGCAGCAGGCTGCCCAGGCCGATCACATGACGTCGCAGCATGGTGCCGACCTCAGTCGCCATCGTTGGCGTTGAAGCCCAGTTGCACGCCGAGGGCGCGGGCCAGGTCGCCTTCGTGCAGGCGGTGGACCACGTTCAGGCTGTCATAGAGGGCGTTGAGCTGGTTGCGCCCGTCTTCGCTGGCGAGCAGTTCGGAGAGCGGTTTCTGTTCCAGCGCCGCCAGCTTCGCGTGGCTGTCGGCGTAGGCGGCGTCGATCTTGCCGGCCAGGGCCTTCTGTTCGGCCGGCAGCAGGGTCTTCAGGCCCTTGCCGTCGATACCTTCCCAGAGCGCCTGGGCGCCGCTCAGGCTGGCGTCCAGGCTGGCCAGCGAGGCGTTGCTGCGCCAGGCCTCGGCCTGGTAGGGCTGGGGAATGCCCTTGCTCTGCCGGCCCAGCGGAGTACCGAGTTTCTTCTTCAGCATGTCCAGGGCGGTGACCTGAACCCGCAGCAGCTCGGCGATCGCCTCGTGGGCGTCGGCGTAGCGGTCGTTGGGGAACTTGCTCATCTGGGTGAGCATGCCGCCGTCGTTCTTCCAGCGCGCCAGGATGTCCTGGGCCAGTTGCTGCTGGTGGGTGCCGATGGCTTCCAGCAACGGGCAATAGCGGGCCTTGGTGGCGGCGTCAGCGAGGTCGATCTTGCTGTCGAAGAGGATGTATTCGTAGGCGGAGAGCCCCTGCACCACCACGCTGGCCTTGGCCAGGGCCGCGGCGTCGACCTGCGGGTTGTTCTTCAGCAACTGTTCGACCTGGCGCCCGACCAGATCCTTCTTGTCCGGCCAGAACTGCACCTGCCAGGCGCGGTTGCCCTCGGCCAGCGGGCCGATCAGCAGCGGTTGCAGCTCGGCCCAGGCCTTCTGCGCGGCGTGGAACGCGTCGCGGGCCTTGGCCAGGTCTTCCTTGCCCTGGCAGTAGGCCAGGGCGCTGCTGGCCAGGGCCTGGTCGGCCTCCACCCAGCGGCTGTAGGTCGGCAGGATCACCTGTTGCGCCAGGGCGGCACTGGTGACGGCCTGCGGGTCTTGCGGCGAACAGGCGCCGAGGGCGATGGCGAGGCTGGTCAAGAGCAGTCGTGGGCGGAACATGTGGGCTCCTCAGAGTGAATTCAGGAAGGCCAGCAGGGCGCTGCGCTGGTCGGCGTCGAAGCCGAGCACGTGCCGCTTGGCCGCTTCGGCTTCGCCGCCGTGCCAGAGGATCGCCTCCAGCAGATTGCGGGCGCGCCCGTCGTGGAGGAACTGGGTGTGACCGTTGACCGTTTCGGTCAGGCCGATGCCCCATAGCGGCGGGGTTCGCCAGTCCCGCCCGCTGGCGAGAAATTCCGGGCGATTGTCCGCCAAGCCGTCGCCCATGTCATGCAGCAACAGGTCGGAATAGGGACGAATCCGTTGGTTGGCCAGCTCCGGCTCGCTGGCGTCGGAACCGGTAGTGAAGGCGGGAACGTGGCAGGCCACGCAGTTGGCCTGGGCGAACAGGCGCTTGCCGGCCAGCACCTGCGGGTCGTCCACCTTGCGCCGCGCCGGGACCGCCAGGTTGCGGCTGTAGAACAGCACCTGGGCGAAGATGTTGTCGCTGACTTCCGGCTCGCCGCCGTCGGGCGCCCGGCGGCACTCGACCTGGGCGGCGCTGCAGTCGTCGTGGGGCAGCAGGCTGCTGGTCAGGCCCATGTCGTTGGCGAAGGCGTGCGCGTTCTGCTGCGGGATATCCGGCTGGCCGGCCTTCCAGCCGAAGCGGCCGAGCGCGGTGCGCTGCCGCGCGGCATCCCAGACCTGGTTGGCGCGCCCGCGGATACCGTCGCCGTTGCGGTCGTCCGGATCGGCATTGGCCAGGATCGCCTCATCGGGAATCGCCTCGAGCAGGCCGAGCCCGATCATCGGCGGGGCGACGCGGGCGGAAAACATCGTCTGCGGATGCATCGGCCCATAGCCGAGCTGGCTGATCCGCAGGATCGGCTTGCGCAGTTCGACCTCGGTGCCGTCCTCGAACCTCACCTTCAGCGGCTCGTAGTCCATCCGCACCTTGCCTTCCGGGGCGACGCCGGGAATGCCGACGTCCTGCAACTGGCCGCCGTAGGTCGGCTCGGGAATCACCCCCTGGTGCAACAGGGTCTTGCCGTCCGCAGGGCCGGCCGGGATCGACAGGCGTACCAGCATCGACACCGCGCTGACCGCGTCCGCTCCCGGCGGGTGGCCGCGGCCGTCCTTCACATGGCAGTTCTGGCAGGCGTTGGTATTGAACAGCGGTCCCAGACCGTCGCGCGCGGTGGTGGAGGAAGGGGCGATGACCCAGGGGTTGCGGAAGAAACTGTTGCCCACGCTGAAGTCCAGGCGCCGGCTCGGGGCGAGGTTGGCGGAGGGCAGGGAGAAGGCGTTGCGGTCGCTTTGCAGCACCGTGGTCGCGCCCCCGGACAGGTGTTCACCGGGCTCGGCGCGCAGCGGTTCGTCGTCGGCGCCGCATCCGCCCAGAAGGAGCGCCGTCAGGAGACAGGCGAGCGGCATGGAAGGTGACGGCAACGACATCGGCGAACATCCCGGACTGCGTAGAAACAGCCCGCAAGCTTACCAGTTGGAGCTAATCAAAATAAGAGGGATTTGCGTTTGTAAAGGCCCGCGAAGTCCGCTTTCGAGGCCCTGAAACGCAGCGTGCGGCCATGGGCCGCACGCTGTTGGCGCAGGAAGGAATCAGAACTCGTGGTCGGCGTTGTCCGGCTTCAGGTCCTGGATACCCAGCTTGCCCGCGGCCTGCTCGATGGCGCCGGTCTGCTTGACCAGGGCGGCGATGGCGTCGCGGATCTTCTGCTGGCCGTCCTTGTTGTCCGGAGCGATCATCTGGTCGAAGTGCACGCCATCCTTCTCGGCGCTGTCGACGATGGCCTGCAGCTTGGCCTCGGTGTCGGCCAGGTCGGCCTTCAGGGTGTCGTTGGCGGCGGCGTCGGCCTTGGCGACCAGGTCGGCCAGGCTCGGGCCCTTGACCACGCTGCCGTCGATGCGCTTGTACTCGCCGAGGTAGATGTTGCGGATGCTCTTGCCGTTGAAGAACAGGGTGTGGTGGGTGTCGTCGCTGAAGCAGTCGTGCTCGTCTTCGGTGGAGTTGGCCTCCAGCGCGACCTTCATGCGCTCGCCGGCCAGTTCGCCGAGGGACAGGCTGCCCATGCCGAAGAACATCTTGCGCAGGCCGGTATCCACCGGTTCGGCCTCCAGCTTGGCGCGGTAGTTGTCGGCGACGCCGGCTTTCCACTGTCCGGCCATGTATTCGAGGTCGCTGACCAGCAGGTCGGTGACGGCCTTCAGGTAGGCGGCGCGACGGTCGCAATGGCCGCCGGTGCAGTCCTTGCCCTGGGCATAGTCGGTGGCGGGACGGTTGCCGGCGCCCGGACCGGTGCCGTTCAGGTCCTGGCCCCAGAGGAGGAACTCGATGGCGTGGTAGCCGGTGGCGACGTTGGCTTCGGAACCGCCCAACTCGTTCAGGCTGGCCAGTTTCTCGCCGGTGATTTCCTTGACGTCGATCTTGTCTTCGCCGACCTGGATCTCGGTGTTGGCGACGATATTGGCGGTGGCGCCGGGGTTGCCCAGGGCGTGCTGGTAGTCCTTGGCGACATAGTCGATCAGGCCTTCGTCCAGCGGCCAGGCGTTAACCTGTCCTTCCCAGTCGTCGATGATCGCGTTGCCGAAGCGGAAGGCTTCGCTCTGGGAGTAGGGGGTACGAGCGGCGAACCAGGCTTCCTTGGCGGCTTTCAGGGTCTCCGCGTCAGGCTTGGCGAGGAACGCGTCGATGGCTTTCTGCAGGTCCTTGGCGGTGCTCAGGGCATCGGCGAAGGTGGCTTCGGCGAGGTCCGCGTAGTTCTTGATCACCGCCTTGGCGGCGGCCTCGTCGACCTTGGCGGCCGGGGCGGCGGCGGGCGCGGCGGGCTGCGTACTGGCCGCCGGTGTTGCGGGCGCTTCGGCTTTCTTGTCGTCGCCGCAGCCGGCGAGGGAGATGGCGAGGGCCAGCAGACTGGCGGTGGCCAGGGGCATACGAGTCATGGCGGATTCCTTTGCTTTATTGGTGGCGTGCCGAAGCGGCGTGCGCTTGTCGGAAACACCCGCGAGGGCGTTAAAAAACCGCCACATAATGCGAAAGATTTGCATTTTTGAAAAGGGCGCAGCGTGATCGCCGTCGTGCCTGGACATGTCGGGCGCAGCTAGAATGCCAGTATCTTCGTCCGGAGCTCCGTCCATGAGTCTGACCGCTATCGCTTTCTGGGTTGTCCTGCTGCTGCTCGCCGGCTACGCGGCGGTGCTCTACAACGGCCTGGTACGGCTGAAGCACGCCGTGGGCAAGGCCTGGGCCAACATCGACGTGCTCCTCAAGCAGCGCCATGACGAGCTGCCGAAGCTGGTCGAGGCCTGCAAGCAATACATGCAGCACGAGCGCGCCACCCTGGAGCGGGTCATCGCCGCCCGCAACGCCGTCGCCAGCGCCCGCGAGCGCGCCGACGTGAATGCCCTTGGCAAGGCCGAGAGCGGCCTGCGCGCCGGCCTGGGGCAGCTCTTCGCGCTGGCTGAGAACTACCCGCAGCTCAAGGCCAACGAAAGTTTCCAGTTCCTTTCCCAGCGCATCAGCGGCCTGGAGAACGGGATCGCCGATCGCCGCGAGCTGTACAACGAGGCGGTGAACCTGAACAACGTGCGCATCGAGCAATTTCCCGACCTGCTGATCGCCCGTGTCGCTGGCTTCAAGGCCGCCGAGCTGTTGCAGTTCAGCGAGGCGGAGAAGGCCGACGTCGATCTCAAGGCCCTGTTCGGCTGAGATGGACTTCGACCTGCGCTGGCTGTTCATCGCCGCCAGCCTGGGGCTCTGCGCCTGGGCCGGCTGGCAGTTCGTGCACCGCCTTGCCCGGGCGCGCCTGCTCGGCGACGTACCGACCTCGCGGATCCGTTCGGCGGCGCAGGGTTTCGTCGAACTCTACGGGGTGCTCGAGGAGGGCCCGGAAGGCCCGCTGCAGGCTCCCTTGACCGGCAAGCCGTGCCTGTGGTGGCGCTACCGCATCGAAGTCGAGGAAAAGCGCAGTGGCCGCGAGAAGGCCTGGCGCACCGTCGACAAAGGTGCCAGCGAGTCGCCATTCGGCTTGCGCGATGCCACCGATGCCTGCCTGGTCGACCCACGCGGCGCCGAGGTGCGACCCTTGACCCAGCAGCGCTGGGAGGCTTTTCGCGAAGCACCGATCGATACCCTGCGACTGCTGGAGAGCTTCGGCACCCTGGTCGGCGGAGAGCGGCTTTACCGCTACACCGAGGAGCGCCTGCATGCCGGCGAGCCGCTCTATGCGCTGGGCGAATTCCGCAGCAGCGGTGGCGGTCGCCAGGGACTCGATGCCGAACGGGCGCAGGGTGCGGTGATCCGTGAATGGAAGGGCGATTTCCACGGGCTGCTGGCGCGCTTCGACAGCGACGGCAACGGCGAGTTGGACGAGCGCGAATGGAACCGGGTGCGCCTGGCGGCACGGCTGGAGGCCGAGGATCGGCATCGGGCAAGCAGCGCCGCGCCGACCCGCCACCGGCTCGGCAAGCCGGGGGAGGCGCATCCCTTCATTCTCTCCAGCCAGGGCGAGGACGATCTCGCCGTGCGACTGCGCCGCCAGGCGGCGGGGGCCGCGTTGCTCTGCCTGGGCAGCGCGCTATTGGCGGGCTGGCTGTTCAGCCGCCTGTTCTGATCAGGGCCGTTCGCTGCTGGTGGCCTGGCTCAGGCGTCGCGCCTGCTTGAGGTACTGGGTCAGTTCCCTGGCCGGCAGCGGCTTGCTGTACAGGTAGCCCTGACCTTCGTTGCAACCTTCGGCGATGATGTACGCCTCCTGCTCGGCGGTTTCCACGCCCTCGGCGATCACCTGCATGCCCAGGCTCTTGCCGAGCTGGATGATGGCGCGAACGATGGTCGCGTCGTCCTCGTCCTGCAGCAGGTCCTGGACGAAACTCTTGTCGATCTTGATCTTGTCCAGCGGCAGGCTCTTCAGGTAGCTCAGCGAGGAATAGCCGGTGCCGAAATCGTCGATGGCGATCAGCGCGCCGGCGCGGCGCAGGCTGAGGAGGTGCTGGGCGGCAGTGGAAATGTCCTCCATCAGGCCGGTCTCGGTGACTTCCAGCTCCAGGCTGCGCGCCGGCAGGCGGTAGACCTGCAGCAGGTTGCTGACCACCCGTGGCAGGGCGTTGTGGTGGAGCTGCACGGTGGAAAGATTGACCGCCATGCGCAGGTCGTCGAAGCCCTGGTCGTGCCATTCGCGCAACTGCCGGCAGGCCTGGTCGAGCACCCACTCGCCGATGCTGAAGATGCTGCCGTTCTGTTCCGCCAGCGGGATGAACAGGTCCGGCGGGACGAAGCCGTGCAACGGATGTTGCCAGCGCAGCAGCGCCTCGACGCCGACCACGCGGTGGTCGCGGTAGTCCACCTGCGGCTGGTAGACGAGGTGCAGCTCGTGGCGCTGCAGGGCATCGCGCAGGTCCTTTTCCAGTTCCCGGCGGCGACGCATCTCGCTGTCCACGCTGGCGATGTAGAACTGGTAGCGGTTGCGCGAGCGGGTCTTGGCCAGGGTCATGGTCTGCTCGGCCTTCTGCAGCAGTTTCTCCGTGGTCTCGCCGTCCTCGGGGAACAGGGTGATACCGATGGTGGCGCGCAGGCGCACCTCGTGCTGGTCGATCTCGAACGGCGCTTCCAGGCCGTCGAGGATGCTCTGCGCCAGTTCGGCCGCCTCGTAGGGTTGCTCGATGTCGGCCTGGACCAGGGCGAACTGGTCGCCGCCCAGGCGCGCCAGCGAACCGAGCCGCGCGCTGTGCCCGCGCAGGCGGTCGGCGAGGGCGATCAGCAGCTGGTCGCCGAGCTGGTAGGTGTACTGCTCGTTGATCCCCTTGAAATCGTCGAGGCCCAGGCACAGCACTGCCACCCGGCGCTGCTGGCGGCCGGCGCCGTCGAGGATCTGGTCGAGTTGCTGTTGCAGCAACTGGCGGTTCGGCAGGCCGGTGAGGAAGTCGTACTGGGAAATGCGCAGCAGGTTGTCCTCGGCCTCGCGGCGCAGGTGGCTGTTGCTTTCGATCGAGGCGAGCAACTGGTTGGCGGTGGTCACCCATAGCCCCAGCTCGTTGCGTTCGTGCCCCTTGAGCAGCGGCAACTGGTGCTGGCTGGGGCGGTCGGGATTGATGCTGACCAGGTGCTCGATGATCTTCGACAGCGGCTTGGTCAGCATCCAGTGGTAGACCAGGAACAGTACCAGGCCCATGGCCAGGGCGCGGAGAATGCCGGAGATGAAGATGATTTCCGAAGTGGTGACGAAGTTCTCGCCGTAGGGCGCGGTGTCCAGGGTGATCTTCAGGTCGCCGTAGTATTCGCTATAG
>NZ_SCND01000244.1:0-9255 GCF_005503585.1 Pseudomonas sp. 2VD | reverse complement strand
TGAGATTCGGTCATAGCTAGTTGATTCGGGTGTTTGATATGTTTTTTTATATAGAGACGGCGACCACCGTAATCGACACGTAAGGGTTCGCCGGCAGCGTCAGATGTGTATAAGGAACAGCATCACCGACTGGCCGGGGCCGGACAGGCGCTGCGATTCCTCTTCCAGCAGGTGGTCGGTGAACGGCAGCGGCGCCAGCCCATGCAGTTCGCGGACCTCGCGCGAACGCGGGCCCTGGCCGTCGGACAGCGCCACCAGGTAGAGCAGTTCCTTGAGCAGATGGCGCGGCGCCTCGTAGGCCGGGCCGATCAGCAATTGCTTGAGCTCGCGGTCGATGCGCGAGAACAGTTGCTTGCGCGACTTGCGCGGCAACAGTTGGCCATCGACGATCGACTCGATCGCCGCGGCGCCGATCCAGCACAGCCGCGAACGGGCCACCCCGCCGTGCAGGCTGTCGAGGCGCGCCAGCGCGCGGCCCATCAGCTTGAGGCTGGGATAGAGGTTCTGTTCGCGGATCAGGCCGAGCAGGCCGATCTGGTACATGTGACGCATCCGCCGGCTTTCCTCGCCTAGTTCGGCTTCGGAAGGCAGGTGGTCGATGGCGGTGCTCGGCGGCCGCGGGATATCCAGGCGGGCGCTGAAGAAGAAGCTTTCCGGCAGCGCCGGCTGCCCTGCGGCACAGCGCACTTCGTTGATCGCCGGCAAGAGCAGCTCGGGGATCTCCTGGCGATTGGCCTCGACGTTCTCCAGGTAGCGGCGCAGCACGTACAGGGCGTTGCCCAGGGCTGCCAACTGGCCGTCGCGCTCCTCGCTGACGCCGGTGGGAATGTCGGTCGCCAGCTGCAGGGCTTCCTGGGCCAGCAGCTCGGCGCCGGCCAGCTCGATCAGGTTGAGGGTGCCGCGGATCTGTTGCAGGCATTCGACGGCGTGCTGCAGCAGGCTGCCGTTCTGCCGCTCGGCAATGAACTGCTCAAGACCCTGTTCGGCCTGTTCCATGGTGGCGAACAACTCGTCGCGCACCAGACTGAGGGACGTGGCTCCTGTGACCATCGGCCTAGTGCGCCTCCCGCGCAAGAATATACAACGGCATCAATCAGCGAATTCCGGCTTCTGCTTGGCCATATGCGCGGCCATCGCCACCCGCAGGTCGGCGGACTGGAGCATGGCGGCGTTCCAGGTAGCGACGTACTCGAGGCCGTCGTCGACCCGGTGGTCGCGCATATAGCGGATCATTTCCTTGGTACCACGGATGGCGATCGGCGACTTCGCGGCGATCTGCCGCGCCAGTTCGAAGACCCCATCCATCAATGCGGCCTGGTCCGCGTAGGTACGATTGACCAGGCCGATGCTCCGTGCCTCTTCGCCGTCGACCATGCGCCCGGTGTAGGCCAGCTCGCGCATCATGCCATCGCCGATGATCCGCGGCAGGCGCTGCAGGGTGCCGACGTCGGCGGCCATGCCGATGTCGATCTCCTTGATCGAGAACTGCGCGTCGGCGGTCGAGTAGCGCATGTCGCAGGCCGAGACCAGGTCGATGGCGCCGCCCAGGCAGTAGCCCTGGATCGCCGCGAGCACCGGCTTGCGGCAGTTGTCGACCGCGTTGAACGAGGCCTGCAGCTCGAGGATCTTGCGACGCAGGGCGTCGGCGTTGCGGCCGACGTCCTTGCCCAGTTGGCTGCCGACCTGGGCCAGCAGCATCAGGTCGATCCCCGAGGAAAAATGCTTGCCCGCCCCGGACAGCACGACCACCCGCACTTCGTCGGTATCGTCGACCCAGCGGAAGATCTCGATGATCTCGCGCCAGAAGTCCTGGTTCATGGCATTGATCTTGTCCGGACGGTTGATCTGGACGTGGGCGATCTTGTCTGCCAGCTCCACACGGAATGCGTTGTACTCGGTCACGGCGATAGTCCTCGGCAGAGCAACTGCGCTGTCAGAACGCAGAGATTTTTGTTGTGCGGAAAATCCCGCAACTATAACAAGGGCGAGCCAAATGTCGATGCTGCACTATGTGATGCACGGCACGCCCATTGATACCGCAATCTCTTCGATGATTGCGCTAAACGCTTGATCCAACGAAAGTCCTGCTGGCATTTTCAGTCTTTTCCTTGCCGTGGAGTCCATCGTGAGCAGTCCCCTGAGCCAGGCTTTCGCACAGAACTTCCTCGGGCATTCGCCGCGCTGGTACAAGCTGACGGTGCTCGCCTTCCTCTTGCTCAATCCCCTGCTGCTATGGCTGGCCGGGCCGGTGACAAGCGCCTGGGTGCTGGTCGGCGAGTTCATCTTCACCCTGGCCATGGCGCTGAAATGCTATCCGCTGCAGCCGGGCGGCCTGCTGGTGCTGGAGGCGCTGTTGCTCGGCCTGGCTACCCCCGAGGCGCTCTATGCGGAGTTGCAGCACAACTTCCCGGTGCTCCTGCTGCTGATGTTCATGGTCGCCGGCATCTACTTCATGAAGGACCTGCTGCTCCTGCTGTTTTCCCGCCTGCTGCTCGGCGTGCGCTCGAAGGCCCTGCTATCGCTCCTGTTCTGCCTGCTGGCCGCCCTCCTCTCGGCCTTCCTCGACGCCCTCACCGTGACCGCCGTGGTGATCAGCGTGGCGGTGGCATTCTTCGCCGTGTACCACCGGGTCGCTTCGGGGCAGCGCGCCAGCGAGGACTACGATCCCGCCACCGACCGCCAGGTCCCGGAGCTGCACCGGGCCCATCTCGAAGAATTCCGCGCCTTCCTCCGCAGCCTGCTCATGCACGCGGCGGTCGGCACCGCACTGGGCGGCGTCTGCACCCTGGTGGGAGAACCGCAGAACCTGCTGATCGGCCACGAGGCCGGCTGGCATTTCGTCGAGTTCTTCCGCCAGGTCGCGCCGGTATCCATGCCGGTACTGGCGGCCGGCCTGCTGACCTGCGTGCTGCTGGAGAAGAGCCGCCGCTTCGGCTATGGCGCCCAGTTGCCGGCGGCGGTGCGCCAGGTGCTCGCCGAGTACGCCGCCAGCGAAAGCCGCAAACGCGGAGCGCAGCAGAAGGCCGCGCTGCTGGTGCAGGCCCTGGCGGCGCTGGTACTGATCGTCGGGCTGGCCCTGCATGTCGCCGAGGTCGGCCTGATCGGCCTGTTGGTGATCGTGCTGATCACTGCCTTCACCGGCGTCACCGACGAACACCAGATCGGCCGCGCCTTCCAGGAAGCCCTGCCGTTCACTGCGCTGCTGGTGGTGTTCTTCGCGGTGGTCGCGGTGATCCACCAGCAGCACCTGTTCACCCCGATCATCCAGGCGGTGCTGGCGCTGCCGGCGGAACGCCAGCCGGGCATGCTGTTCATCGCCAACGGCCTGCTCTCGGCGATCAGCGACAACGTATTCGTCGCCACCATCTACATCACCGAGGTGAAACAGGCGCTGGATGCCGGCCACATGAGCCGCGAGCATTTCGATACCCTGGCGGTGGCGATCAATACCGGCACCAACCTGCCCAGCGTAGCGACGCCCAACGGCCAGGCGGCGTTCCTCTTCCTGCTGACCTCCTCCATCGCCCCGCTGGTGCGCCTGTCGTACGGCCGCATGGTCTGGATGGCGCTACCCTACACCCTGGTGATGGGCGGCCTGGGCTGGTGGGCGGTCAGTCATTGGCTTTGAGCGTCGGCACTCCGTTGACCTGGTTGCGCCATTGCCGCCAGGTGTACATCGGGATACCGGCCATCAGCACCAGGAAACCCCAGAAGATCGCCTGCTGGCCGGTGCCATACAGCGCCCATAGCGAGTAGGCGAAGCCCAGCGAGCCGATCACCAGCAATTGCCGGCGTGAACGCGGCGAGAACTCGTCCGGTCGCACCGCCAGCAGTTGCAACAGCGCGGCGGTGCAGAACGCGTAGGGGACCACCCCGGTCATGGTGCCGAGCAGGATGATCACGTTGAACACATCGACCAGGTCGCCATGCCCGTCGACCATCACCAGCGCCGTCACCAGCAGCCCCGAGGCCAGCAGGCCGTGGGCCGGCGCGCCGTTCTTGTTGAGCTGGCCGAGCGACTCCGGGAACAGCCCGTCGCGCGCCGGAGCCACCGGGATCTGGCCCTGCAACAGGACCCAGCCATTGAGCGCGCCCAGGCAGGCGATCACCGCCCCGGCAGCCACCAGGTAGTAGCCCCAGTCGCCCATCAGGATCCGTGCCGCGTCGGCGAACGGCGAGGTGGAGCGGGCCAGCACCTCCGGCGGCATCAGGCCCTGCACCGCAGTGATAGAGAGGATGTAGAGGGCCGCCGCGGCCAGCGTGCCGAACAGGGTCGCGCGGGGAATGGTGCGGCGCGGGTCCTCGACGTCGTCGGCCGGCACGGTGGCCGACTCCAGGCCGATGAACGACCAAAGGGTCAGCGCCGCGGTGGTGGCGATCGCCTGGGCATAGCCCATGTTCGGCAGCTCGCTGCGCGCCGGGATCGCCAGGTGCTCGGGATTGAAGTGGAACCAGCCGAGGATACCGACCAGCAACAACGGCAGCAGCTTGAGGATGGTCAGCAGGTTCTGCACCACGCTGAAGGTACCGATGCCTCGCAGGTTGATCAGGGTGCACAGCCAGATCGCGGCGATGGCCACGCAGACCATCAGCAGCGGATCCGCCAGCGCCGGGATGAACACCCGCAGGTAGCCGACCAGGGTCACGGCGATCGCCGCGTTGCCGATCCAGGCGGCTTTCCAGTAGGTCCAGGCGCACAGGTAGCCGGCGAAGCTGCCGAAACCGTCGCGGGTATAGGCGTAGGGGCCGCCGGCGCCGGGGTTGACCCGCGCCAGGCGGGCGAAGGTCAGCGCCAGCAGCACCGCGCCGGTGCTCGACACCAGCCAGCCGAACAGGCTGAGCCCGCCGAACGCCGCCAGGCTGGAGGGAAGCAGGAAGACTCCCGAACCGACCATGTTGCCGATCACCAGCGCGCTGCAGGTCCAGAACCCCATGCCGCGCTTGCCGGCCTTCTCTCCCCCCGCCATCGACACCCCTTAGCCTGTCGGCCTCATTCTTTTATGCATTCAACGGTATAGCAGCGCCCGGACGGTCCGTCCTGATGCTGCAGGCCGTGCACATCGGAGTCGAAACCAGGGAAGGCGCGCTCGAAGGTCCGCGCGAACTCGAGATAGTCGAGGATCGAGCGGGTCGCCTCGGTGAAGCGCTCACCCGGCATGATCAGCGGGATACCCGGCGGATAGGGTACCAGCATGACGGCCGCGATGCGCCCTTCCAACCGAGCGATCGGTACCGCCTCGACCTCGCCGCGCACCAGCTTGTCGTAGGCCTCGGACGGCCGCATCGCGACCTCCGGCAGCACCGTGTACATGCGCTTCATGGCCTTCGCCGTGGCGTTGTCGCGGTAGCTGGCGTGCATGGCGTCGCTGAGGTCGCGCAGGCCCACGCCGTTGTAGCGCTTGCCGCCGGCCTGGGCCACGGAGGGCAAGACGTCGAGCAGCGGCAGGTTGGCGTCGTAACAGCGCTTGAATTCGAGCAGTTCGGTGACCAGGGTGCTCCACTTGCCCTTGGTGATGCCCATCGAGAACAGCACCAGGAAGGAGTAGAGACCGGTTTTCTCCACCACCAGCCCGCGCTCCCAGAGGAAGCGGCTGACGATGGCGGCCGGAATCCCCTGCTCGCTGAGCTTGCCGCCGGCGCTCAGGCCCGGGGTGGTCAGGGTGACCTTGATCGGATCGAGCAGCACGTAGTCTTCGGCGATATCGCCGAAGCCGTGCCAGTCGGCGCTCGGCTCCAGCACCCAGTCATGGGTGCCGACCTGGTCGGTGCCCTCCACCTGCTCCGGCTGCCAGACGCCGAACCACCAGTCGTTCCGGTCCAGGTTCTGCCGTACGTTGGCCAGGGCCCGGCGGAAGCTGAGGGCCTCGTCGAAGGTCTCCTGGATCAGCGAACGCCCGGCGGGCCCTTCCATCATCGCCGAAGCCACGTCCAGCGAAGCGATGATGCCGTACTGTGGCGAGGTCGAGATGTGCATCATGAAGGCTTCGTTGAAGCGCGCCACGTCCAGCTTCCGGGTCCCGCCATCCTGCACGTGGATCATCGAGGCCTGGCTGAAGGCGGCGAGCATCTTGTGCGTGGAGTGGGTGGCGAACACCAGGGGGCCCTCCTCGCTGCGCGAGGTGCCCATGCCATAGCGTCCGTCGTAGAACTCGTGGAACGCGGCATAGGCGTACCAAGCCTCGTCGAAGTGCAACACCTCGACGCTGTCGCCGAGGGTCTGCTTGATCAGCTCGGCGTTGTAGCACAGGCCGTCGTAGGTGGAGTTGGTCACCACCGCCAGCTTCACCTTCGGCTCGCGGCCGCGCGCCAGCGGGCTGGCGGCGATCTTCGCGGCGATCGACTCCTTGCTGAATTCGCTCAGCGGGATCGGCCCGATGATCCCCAGTTCGTTGCGTTCCGGAGTCAGGTAGAGCGGTATCGCCCCGGTCATGATGATCGAGTGGAGGATCGACTTGTGGCAGTTGCGGTCCACCAGCACCAGGTCTTCGCGACCGACCATGGAGTGCCAGACGATCTTGTTCGCGGTGGAAGTGCCATTGATCACGAAGAAGGTATGGTCGGCGCCGAAATTGCGCGCGGCACGGTCCTCGGCCTCGGCCAGGGGGCCGGTATGGTCGAGCAGCGAGCCCAGCTCGGGGACCGAGACCGACAGGTCGGAACGCAGCGTGTTCTCCCCGAAGAACTGGTGGAACGCCTGTCCCACCGGACTCTTGCGATAGGCGACACCGCCGCCGTGGCCCGGCGTATGCCAGGAATAGTTGGACTGCGCGGTGTGCTCGACCAGCGCACGGAAGAATGGCGGCAGCAGCCCGGCCAGGTAGTTGCGCGCCGCCCGGGCGACCTGGCGGGCGAGGAACGGCACGGTGTCTTCGAACAGGTAGAGGATGCCGCGCAACTGGTGCAGGTCGGCCATGGACTCGGCCGGCGCGTTCTCGATGGTCACCTGCTCGCCGAGGGCGAAGATCGGCAATTGCGGCGCCCGCACGCGGGCCACGCGGATCAGTTCGACCACATCCTGCAGCAGGCGCTGGTTTTCCCCGGCACCTTCGGCGGCGACCAGGATGCAGGCCAGGCCGTGGTGGGTGGAAGCGACGATGCGCCCCTCGGCGGAGCTGGCGGTGGAGAGAATGCTGAAGCCGTCCTGCTCCAGTTCGTGGGCGATGCCCCGCACGCGTTCGCCGGCAACGGTGTCGGCCTTGATGTCGCGATGGACGATGAGGACGGGAAATTTGAGGTCTTTATACATTGTTGATCCCGAGCAGCAGGCGGGCGAACCCCGCCGGTCGGCTCAGGGTAGAGACTTGCCGGCACGCGCGTAACCCCCGGCGGCTTGCCCTTGTAAGAAAAGGTCGCGGCAACACAAGTCGGCGCGCCGCGCTTGCCTCCGCTCCCGCCAGCGAGGAGCATGGACCTCTCTGCCCTGCTACGGAGCGACAACGATGCGCAGCGCTTATCGGATCGTCAGCGATCACTATGCGGCCTCTAGCCGTGGGGACCTCGCCGGAATGCTGGCGGACATGGACGAACGCACCGAATGGACGGAAATGGCCGGTTTCCCGCTGGCCGGCACCTATGTCGGCGCGGCCGCCATCGGCGCCGGTGTGTTCCAGGCCTTGCAGCGGGACTGGGAGGGCTTCAGGGTCGAGATCGAGCGCCTGATCGACGGCGGCGACAGCGTGGTCGCCGTCGGTCGATATGCAGCGACCCACCGTCGCAGCGGCAAGTCGTTCGAAGCGCGCGTGGCACACGTATGGACGGTGGAGGACGGCAGGATCCGCCGTTTCGAGCAGTTCTGCGACACCTTGCTGGTGGAGCGGGCGACACGCTGAACGCGGCGCCCGTGGTGCATGGGCAGGCTATTCGCCGACCGGCGCTTCCAGTTGCGCCCAGAGCGACGGACCACCTGCCGACTTCTCGATCACCGCCAGCCGCGCCGCATGCGCAGCCAGCTCTTCGGCGTTGGCGCGCAGCACCGGGGTGGCGACCCGCGCCGGATCGAGCCGACGGATCGGGCTGACCATCGGCCGGCCGCTGCCGTCGCCTTCCGCGCCGCTGCCGGCCAGCGACAGGCTGGTCTGGCCGCCGGTCATCGCCAGGTAGACGTCGGCGAGGATCTCGGCGTCGAGCAACGCGCCGTGCAGGTCGCGGCCGGAGTTGTCCACGCCGTAGCGCTTGCACAACGCATCGAGGTTGTTGCGCTGACCCGGATGGCGCTCGCGGGCCATCAGCAGGGTATCCAGCACCGAGCAGTACTCGGTCACGTCCGAGCGGTCCTGCTGGCCCAGCAGGGCGAACTCGTTGTTGATGAAGCCGATATCGAACGCCGCGTTATGGATGATCAGCTGGGCGCCGCGGATGAACTCGAAGAAATCGTTGGCGACCTCGCGGAAGCGCGGCTTGTCCTTCAGGTATTCGTTGGTGATGCCGTGGACGGCGATCGCCCCTTCGTCGACCTCGCGATCGGGTTGCAGGTAGACGTGGAAGTGGCGACCGGTCAGGCGGCGCCCCTCCAGCTCGACACAGCCGATCTCGATGATCCGGTGACCATCGGTCACCGGCATGCCGGTGGTTTCGGTATCCAGTACGACGCTACGCATCTATAGAGCCTTTCTCTGTTTCGCTGCAGCCGTGGCTGCTGAACGCTGGTTTCGGTGTGGCCGCTCAGCGCGGCAATTCGGCGACGCCACGGTTGGCCAACTGGTCGGCCCGCTCGTTGCCGGGGTCGCCGGTATGCCCGCGGACCCACTGCCACTCCACCTGGTGCCGGGCGACCTGTTCATCCAGGGCCTGCCAGAGGTCGGCATTCTTGACAGGCTGCTTGCTGGCGGTCTTCCAGCCGCGCTTCTTCCAGTTCGGCAACCATTCGGTGATGCCGCGCATCACGTATTCCGAGTCGGTGATCAGACGGATCGGACAGGAACGCTTGAGTGCCGCCAGCGCCTGGATCGCCGCCATCAGCTCCATGCGGTTGTTGGTGGTGTCCGGCTCGCCGCCCCAAAGCTCTCGCTCGGCGCCCTTGTAGAGGAGCAACGCCCCCCAGCCGCCGCGCCCAGGGTTGCCCTTGCAGGCGCCGTCGGTATAGATCACTACCTGTTCTTTATCTGTCATGCCTAAATTTCGGAATCTCGCCGGCTGACTTTCGCCACCGGCATGGGCACCAGCTGACCGCGCGGTTCGCGCTTGCTCTGGCGCAACGGGCGCAACCCCACGACCAGCTTGCGTGCCACCAATAGATAGAAGCCGGCGCCCGAAGAC